>JAYVCM010000109.1:0-29177 GCA_043749955.1 Limisphaerales bacterium
GTTTCCATTCCGGTATTGGCGGCACTGGTTGGTGGGTGTCAGCACCCCACCAACGGATGGAGATTTCTTTGTCCCAGCTTTGCGTCTTGGCGGCTTTGCCCGTCCTCCGTAGCCGCACTGCGGAGGGTGGACGCCTTGGCGTTGAATTCCCACTGCATGGATTCGGTTTAGGAGGTGCCTCCGGGCGGCGGCGCGGCCACCGCACAATTTCACGGCAGGACATGCGCCGGCGTCACCGTGCTGCCGAGCGTGCAGCTCGCCTGGGCGTAACCGATCGCGCCCTCGCCATAGATGCCGCCGGCCGGACAGGCCGGGAGATAACCCTCGGCGGTCAGCTTCATGTAAGGCAGGATGTCGCGCGGGAAGTTGTAAGCCGAGCCGGTCGTGAGGCCGCGTTCGATCGCCATCTGGCTCACGGCGGCCTCAATCTGTTTCAGGTTGTTGATGCACGCGTTCGCCTGCGAGGTGGCGCGGGCTTTCAGGAAGCTCGGAATCGCGATCGCCGCCAGCAGGCCGATGATGGCGACGACAATCATGATCTCCACCAGCGTGAAACCTTTCCGGTGCGGCGGGGTCGTGATTCTCATGGTTGCTCGTTTATTCACGCACGCAGTTTAAGCCAGTTCCTTCGCGTAGGCAAACAACGCGGGCGCGCCGCCGGTGTGCCAGAACAAAACGGTTTCGCCCTTTTTGAAAACGTCTTTGCGGATCAAGTCCACCAGCGCGCCGAACGCGCGGCCCGCATAGACCGGATCCAGCACGATGCCCTCGCTGCGCGCGAGCAGGCGGATGGCGTCGCGCTCGAGATCGCCCACGATGCCGTAGCCCCCGCCCATGTAGCCATAGACCACCTTCACGTCCTCGCGCGTCACGCGGATGGACGAACCGATATATTCCGCGCAGTCGTTGGTGATTCGCGCCACCTCGGTTTCGAATTCAAAATGTTCGGGATCGTTTTTGTCAATCGAGAGGCCGTGCAACTGGCCGGTGAAACCCGCGATGCGCGCGCCGAGCACGATGCCCGCCTGCGTGCCGCCGCTGCTCGTGCCGAACAAAATGTGATCCACGCGCCGGTTGCTCGCGCGGAGTTGCGCCATGAGTTCCTGCATCGCCACGACGTAGCCGGTCGCGCCTACGCCGTTCGAGCCGCCGACGGGAATCAGATACGGCTTGCGGCCCTGCGCGCGAAGTTGCGTGTCGAGTTCCGCCAGCTTCGCCGCGCGTTGCGAGCGCTCGATCCAGTGCAAGTTTGCGCCGAGCAGTTCGTTCAACAACAGATTGCCGTTGGCCACGTCCGGTTTTTTTCCGTTGAGAAGTAGTTCGCACCGCAACCCTGCCTTGGCGGCGGCGGCGGCGGTCTGGCGGCAGTGATTGGATTGCGCCGCGCCAAGCGTGACCAGCGTATCTGCGCCTTGTTGCAGCGCCAGGCCGGTGAGAAATTCCAGCTTGCGCGTCTTGTTGCCGCCGAGCGCGAGGCCGGTCTGGTCATCGCGCTTGATCAAAATTTCCGGGCCGGCAAGCTGGCGCGAAAGGGATTTTAATTCTTCGAGCGGCGTCGGCAGTTGCGCCAGCGGGAAGCGGGGCAGGGAATCAATTTGCATTGCGTTTGGGGCCGGGGATTTTTTTCAGCCCGACCTCGGCGGCGATGTCGCTGAACTCCTCGTGGCTGACGTTTTCGAGCTGTTTGCCGCGGGCCTTGAGCTTCTCGTTGATCTTGATGGCCTGCTCGGTCATTTTCTCGTGCGTCTCCTGCGTGCCGCCGACGAGCGCGAAGTTCGGGCCGGTGGTGACGCGCTTGTGCCCGTCGGAATCCAGTCCGATGCCGAGCAGCGCGGCTTTGCGTTTCTTTTTGGCGTTGGCCATGCGGGAAACGTAAAGGCCGCCAGCGAACTGGTCAAGAACGGCACGGATGAAACAATTTATTTCCGGCGAGCGGAGGCGGTAGAAACGCCCGGGATAATTCGTCCACTGCGAATCGCTGAAACAGGATGAGCCGCCGGTGAGCGTGTTGGTGGCTGACGGAGACCAGAAAGAATCGGAATTTATTTTCAACCGGCACGGCGCGGCGGTTTTGGCCCATTCGCAACGCCCGGAAACCTTCAAGAAACCTTCAACTGTGGAAGCGCGCGTTTTTTCAGCGGCGGCAGTTCCCAGGTAAAATGACAGTGCTCGCAATACGCCTCGTGATGAATGATGCGGAAGAGGATTCCCAGATGCAGCAGCACCGTGGGCGTTATGAATTTGCGGGTCATCTGCGGAAAATTCACCTGCAACGAACCGCAGTCCGGGCAATGGATCGCCTGGTCCAGCACTGCCGGCTTTTGTGCCGCCAGAAACCCGACCGCGGCCTCCCGATGGTTTCTACGGACCTGGACGCGGTAGGTGACCTGCGGCGGACGCAGAAACAGGAAATACCGGAACCACTTGTCGTCATAAGCCCGCGCTTCCAGTCCTTGGTTGTTTAACTGCGCTTCCAGAACCCGGCCGTCGGTCAAATCCTCGAACACCGCCACGTCGTCCCACGCTTGATGGTTGTGTGAATGATTCATGGCCCATCATTCGTCCGCCTGATTCCGACTGTCAATCTTTATTCTCGACGGCGAACAAAGCCAGACTCCGGCGCAAAATTTGATTTGACGGGCGGCAAAGTCAACTGCCAGCCGCAGGCAACATTTCATTTGCGCGCCCCAGCCCGTGCGTTGCGCCGGTGATCAATATGGTTCTGAAATGCGCTGGCATATTTTTAACCCGAACGATGATGGAAGGTGGAAGATGGAAAATCGCGGCCGGCCATCCTCTATCCTCAACCTTCCATCCTCGTTTCTTCAAGCGCGCGGGTTGAACTTCGATTCGTGGGCGAGCTGTTCCCACAGTTTCTTTTCGGCGATGGAAACTTTTTCCGGCACGACGATCTTGGTGACGACCATCAGGTCGCCGCGCGTGCCGTCGCGTTGCAGCAGGCCGCGGCTGCGGACGCGGAGTTTTTGTCCGCTGGGCGCGCCGGCGGGAATCTTGATGTTCACCTTGGCGTCCAAGGTCGGCACGGAAATCTCCGCGCCGAGCGCGGCTTCCCACGGCGCGAGTTCGAGTTCGTAAATCAAGTTGTGGTCGTCCACTTCAAAGTCCGGATGCTTGGCGAAACGGACGCGCAAATACAGGTCGCCGGCCTCGCCGCCGCCGCTGCCGCTTTCGCCGCGACCGGTGAGCCGCAGCTTTTGTCCCTCGCTGATGCCGGGCGGAATCTTGACCTGATGCGATTCGTCGCGGTGGCCGTGGCGGACGTTGACGGTGCGCACGGAACCGCGCGCGGCCTCCTCCAGCGTGACCATGATGTCGCCCTCGATGTCGCTGCCGCGTTCCGCCTGGTTCTCCGGCGCAAAATGTCCGCGCTGGCCGCCGCCGCCCGCGCCGCCGCGCCGTGCGCCGCCAAAAATCTGCTCGAAGAAATCGCTGAAGCCGGTGCCGCCGAAGTGCGCCTGGAGATCCTCCTCGCTCATGCCGCGTCCGCCGCGAAAACCCTGGCCGCCGCTGAATCCGCCCGGGCCGGGACGGAATTCCGCGCCGGATTTCCAGTCGGCCCCGAGTTCGTCGTATTTCTTGCGCTTGGCCGGGTCGGACAAAACCTCGTAGGCCTCGTTGATCTCCTTGAATTTCTCCTCGGATTTCTTTTTGTCCTTGGCGACGTCGGGGTGATGTTCGCGCGCGAGCTTGCGGAAGGATTTTTTCATCTCATCGGCGGTCGCGGTGCGCGGGACGCCGAGGGTCTTGTAATAATCTTTGTAGTGGGCAGCCATCGGGCAAAGAATTTGCCCGTCGGCGGCGATTTGTCAAAGCCGCAGTCGGAGCGCCGGCCTCCGGCGCGGCTCGAAGCTGTGGGCGTGAACAAACGTTAGGGGGAACGCTTTGCCTGAAAGTTCACCAACCGGTGCGCGGGCTGAATGTGGCTGCGGTCGCCATTCCCGACAATAACGAGCCGTGCCGGAGGCCGGCGCTCCAATCCGGCTGCAATTTTTATTTCGTGCGCTTGGTGTTGTCCACGCTCAAGTAGCGGGTGCCGGCGAAGTCGCCCAGCCGCCGCCAGACTTTGACGAGAATCTGTTCGTCCTTGGCCGCCGCCTTGCCGAGACGCACGGCGTCGTTGGCGCCGGTCACGGGCTGGTGATTGATCTCCACGATGATGTCGCCGCGTTTCAAGCCGGCCTCGGCGGAATTGGAACTGCCATCCACGTCCGACACCAGCGCGCCTTGCAGGCTGGCGGGCATCTGGAGCTGCTGGCGGACCGTCGGTTCAATGTCCGCCACGGTCACGCCGTCGAGCATGTCCGCATGCGCGCTTTCGGGCGTGGAATCAGGGCTGTCGCTGTTGACGGCCACGCCGCCGGGAAGTTCGCCCAGGGTGGCGACGATGGTTTTGGGCGCGCCGTTGCGGATGATTTTAAGCGTGGCCGGCGTGCCGGGTTCCATTTGGGAAATGGTGACCTTGAGATTTTCCTGGCCGGTGATGGACTTGCCGTTGACGGAGAGAATGACGTCGCCGGGTTTCAACCCGGCCTTCTGCGCCGGCGAATCGGGCGTGACATCGCCGACGAGCGCGCCGTGCTGGTCGGGCAGGTTGAATTGTTTCGCGAGGCCGTCGTCAATGTCCTGCGGAAAAATTCCCAGGTAGCCGCGCGTGACTTTGCCGCCCTTGATGAGCCGGTCCATGACGTTGCGCGCGAGGTTGACCGGCACCGCGTAGCCGATGCCCTGATAACCGCCGGTGTCGGTGCGGATGGCGGTGTTGATGCCGATGAGCCGGCCCTCGGCGTCAATCAGGGCGCCGCCGGAGTTGCCGGGATTGATGGCGGCATCCGTCTGGATGAAATCTTCGAAACGGTTCAAACCGATGTTGCGGCCGAGCGCGCTGATGATGCCCATGGTGACGGTCTGCCCGACGTTGAACGGATTGCCGATGGCGAGGACGACGTCGCCGATCTCCAATTTGTCGCTGTCCGCCAGCGTGACGGCGGGAAGCTTGTCGGCCTGGATTTTCAAGATCGCGATGTCCGTGGCGCGATCCTTGCCGATGACCCTGGCGGAAAATTCTTTTTTGTCGCCGGGCACGGAAACTTTGATCTCATCCGCCTCCGCGACGACGTGGTTCGCCGTCAAAATATATCCGTCCGGCGAGACGATGACGCCGGAGCCGAGGCTTTGTTCCTTGCGCGTCCGTTCCACTCCATCCTGCGGATACTGGTTGCCAAAGAACTGGCGGAATACCGGATCCTCCATCATCGGGTGCCGGAACCCTCGTTCCTTGATGAAGCGCGTGGTAAAAATGTTGACGACGCTCGGCGCGGCCTTTTTGACGACCGGCGAAAAGCTGGTGCCGAGGCGGGCGTCGCGGTTGACCGGCGTGCTTTCGACGTGGATGGCGGGGCCGGGATCCTTGGCCCGCGCCACGAAATGCACGGTGACCAGCAGCGCGGTCAGCGCCAGCGCCGCCGCCGACAGTCCGACAAAGGTTCGGATGAATTTCATACTGCTTGATTGACACGGCGCGCGCGCGGATGTTCAAACATCCGGTTTGGCCGGCGTGCCGCCGGCAAAAAAAAAGCGCCGGACGAATCCGGCGCTGGAAATTTTTTTCAGGTGGAGGCCGAGTTTACTTCGACTGCGACTGGATTTTCCTGGCGTCCTCGGGCTTGATGACTTCGATCTTCGCGCCTTTTTTCATCTCCTCGGCGGAGGGGACTTTGATGATGTCGCTGGTGAGCGGCGCGGCCGGGGCGGCGGCGGGCGTCGGAGCCGGGGACTCTGTGGAGAGCAATTCGACTTCAAAGATCAGCGTGGAATTCGGCGGGATGCCGGGGCGGCCCGCTTCGCCATACGCGAGGTCGGCGGGGATGAACAATTTCCATTTCGAGCCGACGTTCATTTTTTCCAGCGCGGCGGTCCAGCCTTTGATGACACCGGTGACCTGGAACGACGCGGGCTGGCCGCGCTTGTAAGAGCTGTCGAACTCCGTGCCATCAATCAGCGTGCCGCGATAATTCACCGAGACCACGTCCGTGGCCGCCGGCATAGCGCCGGAGCCGTTGGTGAGGACGAGGTATTGCAGGTCGCTGGTCTTGCCGTCACCGACGGGCACCGTCAGAACCTGGACGCCGGGATTATTTTTGTTGGCCGCGAGAAAGGCTTCGCCGTCCGCCTTGTTTTTAACGCCGGCTTCCGCCGCGCGTTTCATCTGTTTGGCGCGGAGGCCGGACTGAAAGTCCTGCAGCACTGTGCGCATTTCTGTTTCGGTGAGCAGCGTCTGGCCGGTCTGCGCCTCCTTGAGGCCGCGCAGGAACAGCGCGTCGTCCAGTTCGATGGAGTTTTGCTTGATGCCCAGGCCCATGTTCATGCCGATGGCGTAGCTGGTGCGGGATTTTTCATCGGCCAGCTGGTTGGTGCCGTCGGCGAACACCGTGGCCGCCGTGCCGATGCAGATCAAAGAGAGGATGATTTTTTTCATGGTTTCAAAATTTACAAGCACTGAATTTTCCTGATTGCCGACCAAAAGGCAATCCACATTTGCAATAATTGTCACATGTGGGCGCAGCCGACACTGCGTTTGTAGCGGCGGGCCTCCGGCCTGCCGTAGAGCCGGGCGTCCCGCCCGGCGGAAAAAAACGTGGACAGCCGATGGGCGCGAAAGAACAAGTCGGCGCAGAAAGTTGTGCGCGGGTTCCGGGCGGCGGGACGCCCGCCCTCCACGTCAGACGAGGCCGCCTGACGCTACGCGGGCGGGGGGCGTTTTGTTCAAGGCAAAAAGGTTCACCGCCGTCCGTCATACCAGAGATAGCTGGCCTCACGGCTGCGCACCGTGCGGTGGTGGCTGAAGATCGAGCGCAGGAAAAAACGCCACAGCTCGCCGTTGGAATAGAGCTTCATCTTGCGCGCCGAGGTCTTGAGCGGGTGCCGGTGCAGGATGATGACTTTTTTGCCGCGCGCCGCCGCGATTTTCTTGAGGCGCTGGCTCAACTCCAGTTCTTCCGCCGCAAAAATTTCCGGGTGGAAGCCGCCGAGTTCCCGGAACGCCGCCGCCTCGATGAAGATGAACGAGCCGGCCAGCCATTTTTTGAAGCGGCTCGTCAGGTTCCAGACCTGGGTGACGAGGCTGGCCGCGAACAGGGTTGTATCCAGCCGCATCGTCGAGCCGCCCGCCAGACAGTGGCCGGAAAGGATTGCGTCCGCGACATCCGCAAACAGTTCCGCGCTGGGATGCGAATCGGCGTCCACAAAAATAAACCAGCCGCCCGTGGCCGCCGCTGCGCCGGAATTCCGCGCGCGTCCGATCTGGTTGAACGGCTCGAAGACCACCTTGGCCCCGGCGGCGCGGGCGATCTCCGAAGTGCGGTCGGTGGAATTATTGTCGCACACGACGAGTTCAAATTCCCAGCCGCGCCGGGTGAACGCGGCGGCGGCGGACTGGATTTGGGCCAGCGAGCCGCCGAGGAGTTTTTCCTCGTTGAACGCCGGGACGATGACGGAAATTTTCACAGCCGCAGTCTAAACGCAGTTGCTGAATTATCAAATGAAGGAAAAATCTGCACGCGGGCGGGTTCTGGTAGTGGCACGGGCGTCCCGCCCGTGAGTTCTTGGCCGGCGACAACCATGGCTTTGGCGGAAGCACACGGGCGCGACGCCCGTGCCACTACTTGCAATTTTAGTCGTGCTTTTTTCGGGGGATGATTTTTAATGGGAGCCATGAGCATTTGGATTCTGGCATTTCTGGTGATGGGCGCGGTGGCGCTGGCGGGCTGGCGTCAGGGCGGCATCCGCGCGGCGATTGCCTTCGTCGGCATTTTGTTCGCCGTCTTGCTGGCGGGGCTGGCGGGAAAAATTTTTCATCCGCTGCTGCCGTCGCTTGGCGCAACGAACCCGATCCTTTCATGGGCGCTGGCTCCGTTGTGCGGTTTCATTTTGGTTTCCATCCTGTTCCAGGTCGTGGCGTTCCAAGTCCATAGAAAGGTGGATGTCTATTACAAATACCAGGCGGGCGATCTGCGGCTGGCGTTGTGGGAACGGCTCAATGCGCGCCTGGGCATCTGCGTGGGCCTGCTGAACGGCGCGATCTATTTCATCCTCATCTGCTTCGTGATTTTCAACCTGGCCTACTGGACGACGCAGGTTTCGGCGGCCACGCGGCAGCCGTCGGTGCTGGTCCGGCTGGTGAACCAACTGGGGCGCGACCTGCAGGCCACCGGCCTCGCGCGGTCGGCCAGCGCGGTCGGCACGCTGCCGCCGATGTATTACAAGCTCGCCGACTTGTCCGGCCTGCTCATGCAAAATCCGCAGGCGGGCCGGCGGTTCGCGGACTATCCGGCGCTGACCTCGTTGTGGGAACGCGACGACATGCAGGCGCTGATCACCGACTCCGCGTTGACGAACGCGCTGGCCACCGGCGGTTCGTTCGGGGAAATCATGAATCAGCCGTCCGTGCAGGAATTTTTGAAGAACAAGGAGCTCACCAAGCGCGTCACCGGGATTTTGGACACCAACCTGGAGGATCTCTCGGCTTATTTGCAGACGGGCAAGTCCGCGAAATATGACGGCGAGAAAATCCTGGGCCGCTGGGAATTCAACGTGGCCGTCAGTGTCGCGTGGTTCCGCCAGAGCCAGCCGAAAATCCAGGCCAGCGAAATGCGCGCCATCCGCGCCGTCTGGTCGCAGGCCTACGCGCAGACCAGCATGCTGCTGACCGGTGACAACCAGATTTTCATCCGCAGCCTGCCGCGTTTCAAGGCGCAGCAGGCCGCGCCCGAAATCAACAACTGGAAGGGTGACTGGAGCGCCGAGGGCACGAACTACACACTGCATGTCACCTTCAACGGCGAGGATAAATTTCTTTCCGCCACCACCGATGGACTGCGGATGTCCGTCAAGGACGGGCGCAACCAGTTGATCTTCGACCACGCGGACTGAATCTGGACGCGGATATTTTTTTTGGGACACTTCCGAATCCGGTTTCATCGGAGCCAGCCTTGTTTCCGCCCGGCCACGGCCCGGCGCACTTCCTGCTAAATCTCCGGCATGGGAATATCCAACCTAGTCGCCACCGTAACGGTCTTTGTGACCGGACTGATGCCGATGAGCTGTCACAAGGCGGCCCAGACGAAGGCGCCGCCGGCGGCCGCCGCCACCGCCACGAATTCCATCCTGCACAACCTCGGCGAAGTCGCCCTCACCAACCATTACGAAACCTGCGTCCGGCTGGGCGGCGGGAAACAATGCACCTTTCGCCCCCGGATGCTGGATGCGCACACGGTGGAGATCACCTTCTCGCTCGAATCCCGGACCAACGCCGGCAAGATCCACGACCTCACCGTCACGCAGGCCACCGGCAAAAGCGGCAAGCCGCTCGAAGTGGCCATCGGTGATTTTCAACTCTCCCTCACCCCCAGGATGGTTTTAGAATGAGCCGCATCCGCCGGCCCCGGGGAATTTACAGAATAGATTTTTACCGCTTCCGGATTTTTTCCAAAAGCGGTTTGTCCGTTGTGCCGGAAGCAGACAGAAATGTCTTAACTGGTGAGCAAGGACTGGGCAATCTTTGCCACAATGCCAATGACGCAGACCAGGGCGACCGCGCCCCAGAAGTCCAGCCGCGCCGTTTTCAGATGGTTCGTCGGCCAGACAATGTTGAGGGATTGAAAGAATCCACTCCGGTTGAATTTGCGTGTGGTTGAATTCATGGCAGACGAATTGCATAAGCCATGCCAAGGAGGAAAGCAGTTCCATTTTCCAGGAACTTCGCCCGCGCGGTGTATCTTGACATCGTTCTTAAATTTTAAGAGCGGCGAGGCAGCCCCTTTGGCCCGGACAGGCTGGAAGCGCTGTCCTACTTTGGCGGCGAAGCCGCCGCAATCTAGGGCAGCGCTTCCAGCCTGCCCCCTTGCCAAGAACAGTTTCAAGATGCACCCTCGCTCGCCTGGCTTGGGGCTTCGTCCCCCTTTGCGGGGTTTCTGAACGGGCGGAGCGCGTCCGGCCCGGGACGCAGCCAGGTGGCGGAATCCGGTGCTGGAAATTTTCTGCGGCTGGCCGCATCCTCGTTGTTTCGCCCAAGGATAGGCTGCGCCA
Source organism: Limisphaerales bacterium (assembly GCA_043749955.1). Taxonomy (GTDB): domain Bacteria; phylum Verrucomicrobiota; class Verrucomicrobiia; order Limisphaerales; family UBA11358; genus UBA11358. The sequence goes on from JAYVCM010000109.1 coordinate 10,105, forward strand.
GCTAGGCGAGACGCCACCCCGGCTTTGCCCGGCGGCCACGACGGGGACAAGCGCTGCGTGCCGCCGGACGGTTTTTTTCGAAGGCATGAACTCAATTAGCTTTGCCAGCGGATTAAAACGTGCTAATTTTTGCGTGGTAATGCGGGTCTTGAGCATTTTTTGAAAACCAAGCAACGCTCCGGCTGGGGGAGCAAATTTGAATTCTTGAAAACGAGGTTTTTAAATCAACAGGCCGGTCAATCACCGCGGCGAGGCCGGGCGGGCATGACGCTGGTCGAGGTGGTGATTTCCCTGGCCATCACCGGATTGACGGTGGCGGGCATCGTCACGGGTTACATCTTCTGCCTGACGACTACCGTGAAGGACTCGCTTTACATGGCCGCGAACGCTGCGGCGATGGCTCGGATCGAAGAGACGCGCAGTGCCATCTGGGCACCGGATCGCGCGGAGCCGGTGGACCAATTGATCGCGGCGAATTTTACCAACAAGGTTGTCATCCTGGATAAATCTGGAGCCGGGACGGAAATCACCACGGCCACGGTCAAGACGGACATTACCACGATTTCAGTCTCGCCACCCATCCGGCGAATCCGGGTGGATTGCATCTGGCTGTTCAAAGGCGTCGAGCCGGTCACCAACAGCATTGAAACCTGCCGCGCTCCGGACCAATGAAACTTGCCATGCCATTTTCAGGTTCACGTCGCCGCCGTCCGCCCGGGCGGAACCACGGCTTCACCCTGCCGGAAATCCTCATCGCGATGACGGTGTTCGTGATCATGGTCACGGGCATCCTGTCCGCAAATCTGTTCGGCTTGAGAATGTTTAAGGCCAATGAAACCAAGCTCACCGCCACCGAGTGGTCGCGGAAAACCTTCGGTAAAATAACGGATGAAGTCCACGTTTGTAACCGCGTGCAGGTCGGCAACATCACCAACGGAGTTTTTGAGGCGCTGCTGGATGGCGAGCCGCAGCAGGGCACCGGGCTGCTCATTTATCCGACGACGGACACCAGCCGTTTCATCATCTATTTTGTCAAGCCAGCGGATCAGACTTTCCGGCGGACCACCGACCAGCCGAACTCGGCGGTGATCCTGGCCGACTCGGTCACCAACACGATGATCTTCAGCGCGCAAGACCTTTCGGGAAATGTGCTGAACAACAATCTGGCGAACAAGGTGATTCATCTCACGCTGGAATTCTATCAGCCCGAACGCTACCTGCAGGGGGCGGACTTTTACAAACTGGAAACCTCCGTGACGCGCCGGGCCGTGCAATGACCATGAAAACTTACTCCACCCGAAAGCCGGACGCGGCCGGCAGCGCCCTGGCACTGACGATGATCATGAGCGCGGTCGCCCTGGCCATCCTGGCGGGCGTGATGGCCTGGGCCTCGAGCAGCACCCGGCTGACGCACCGTTCCATCCAATACACCCGGTCGGTCGCGGCGGCGGAGGCGGCCACGGAAAAAGTGTTGAGCCAGATCACGCGGGACTTTTTATATGGCGGCGAAAATCTGGTGGTCAACAATCTGAATACCTACCGGCAGAACACCGTGCCCACGACGGCGGACTCCGCCTACTGGAGCGGCTGGCAGTTCAATGACGCGACCGGCAACACGGGCCAGACTTTTGTGCAGCGCACGCCGGGCATCAGCTTCATCGAACTGGACTCAACCTACGCCGGCCTCAAGGGTTATGTCTCGACTTACACGGTGGTTTCGCACGCCCGCGACACCGCCAGCATCCAGGATGTCATGGCGGGGGTGCTGCAGGAACTGCAACTGGCCGGCATCCCGATTTTCCAGTTTGCGATGTATTCCGCCGGCAACATGGAGATCAGCTGTGGCTGGCCGTTCGACATCACCGGCCGGGTGCATTCCAACAAGACCCTCTACGTCGAGCCGGACAGCTTTCTGACGTTTGAATCCGGGGTCACCGCCGTGGAGGAGATTTTGTTTCAGCGCGACCCGCTGGACACGCGCGGCCCGCCGGCGGGCGGGGTGGTTTATGTGCACCCGGAACAAAAACTTTCGCCCGTGGCGGCGATGACCCTGCCCATCGGCACCACCAACACCCCCGAGGCCATCCGGGAAATCATCGAGCCGCCCCCGCTCGGCGAGGACCGCAACTCGCCCATCGGCCGGCTGCGGTATTTTAATCAAAGCGACCTGCTGGTGACGGTTTCAGACTCCGGGATCAGCGGCACCAGCGGCGGTTTTAATAATTTTGTGACCAGCATCACCAACCTTGATCTGCAGAAATTTGTCTCGACCGCCAGCAGCTTCCGGGATGACCGGGAGGAAAAAACGGTCCGGCCCATTGACATTGACGTTGGGAGCCTGAAGACCTGGAGCGAAACCAACAACTCGCTGCGCGTCGCCCTCGGCGGGGCGAGCCTGTCTTCCATTTATGTGGTGGATCGCCGCACGACTCTGGGTGCCAATCTGGGAGCCGTGCGCGTGGTCAATGGACTCCTGCTGCCGACGAACGGACTGACCGTGGCCACGGGCCGTCCGCTCTATGTGCTCGGCGACTTTAACCAGACGAACACCGCGAATTTGGGGACCGCCAACACTTCCACCACCCGGCCCGCGTCGCTGGTGGCCGATGCGATCACGATTCTGTCGGACGCCTGGACGGACGCGAACAGCACCAGCCCGGTGGAGTCGCGAAATGCCCTGCCCACCACGGTGAACGCCGCCTTTCTGACCGGCGCGGTCGAGACGACGGCGGGAAAATACAGCGGTGGCATGGAAAACTTCCCGCGCTTTCTGGAAACCTGGGGTTCGGCCAATGTCTTCACCTACAATGGTTCCATGGTGAAGATGTTTCCGAGCCTCTTCGCCACCGGCACCTGGGGCAAAGGGAATGTTTATGTCCCGCCCAAACGCAACTGGGCCTACGACGTTAATTTTGAAGACGCGACCAAGCTGCCGCCGAAGACCCCGAGCCTGCTGAAGGTGTTCCGCAAGCGGTGGGCCACCGCCGCGCCGGGCACCAATGGAGCCACGGCGGTTTATTAGCCGGCGGAAACGTTCACTGATCCGGTTGAACTTCATGCCGGCTCATGAAAATGGAACCAACCCCAACCCCCGACGGATGGGCCGCAGGCTTGCAGTCGCAGGCGGCGGGCGGATGGTTTTCATCTGGCCTGAATTCCGAAGCTCGAATGATCCCGCCAAGCGGGAACAAAGAAGTCCGAATGACGAATGACTAAAGAAGTCAGAAATCCGAATGACGAATCGTCGCTTTTAACGCGCGCGTTTTGTGCCGGGGCGGGCAGTCCATCCCGTTGCGGACGCAGCCGGTTTCGGATCTGGCGCTTCGTCATTCATTCGTCATCCGTCATTCGTCAATCGGCTTCCGGGTTGAAATTGTTTTTTATTCTCCTGCTGGCGGGCCTTGGGTCCATCCCCTTGCATGCCGCCACCAACACCAACACGGCCAATTTCGAGCCGCCGCCGCCGCCGCCGGGATCCATTCAATGGGACAACAACCATCGCATCAACCAGGAGCGGCAGGAACTTTACCGGAAGCGCGTGTCCATCCCCGACGCCGTCAGTGAAAATGTTCCCCGGCTCAACGCGGCCGGTTCGGCCAGCCCGCAGCCGGTGATGACTGCGCCAACCCCGGCCCCGGCCGACAGCACCGAAATGCTGCGGAAAATTTTTCTGGTCGCCGTCGCGTTCGTTTTCGCCGGGGCGCTGCTGGCCCGCAGATTTGCGCCCGGTTTTCTGGCGGAACTCAACCAGCGGTTCAATCCGTGGGCGCCCGCCCCGGCCCCCGCAAAAAATTTTCCGGTCAAAGTCCGCGCGGAGGAGGAATCCTTCGCCGAGTTCGTGGCGGCGTTTCGCGTCGGGCCGTCGGTCATATCGCGCACGGCCGCGCCGGCGCCGGAAGATCCGGCCAGAGAATTTTATGCGCGGGCGAAAAAACTTCTCGGCACGCAGCGGACGCTGCTGGCGGACATCGGCCGGGAAGCGGGCGGCCTGGCCCGGCAAAAAAAACTCACGGACCTGCGCGCCGAGGTCAGCGCGCTGAAAGACGCGGCCGGTTTTCCCGAGGTGCTGCCGGTGTGGCAGGTGGCTTCCGCGGTGGAAGGACTGCTCAAACAGCTCACCGACAAAATGGGCAACGTCACGCCATCCGCCTTGCGGGCCGTCGCCGGGGCCGTGGATTTGCTGGACGACTTGTGCCGGCCGGAATTAAAACCGGACCGGTTGACGGACCGGCCCCTCAAGTTTCTGGTGGTGGACGACGACTTGATCAGCCGCCAGGCCATGTCCCTCGCGCTGAAAAAAACTTTCAGCCAGCCGGACCTCGCGGTGGACGGCGCGACGGCCTTGGCCCAGGCCAGCCAGCAGGCTTACGACGTGATCTTCCTCGACGTGCTGATGCCGGGCATGGACGGCTTTGAACTATGCACCAAAATTCGCGACACCGATCTCAACCGCGCCACGCCGGTGGTCTTTGTCACCGGCCAGAGCGACTTCGACGCGCGCGCCCAGTCCACCTTGAGCGGCGGCAACGATCTCATGGGGAAACCGTTTCTCACTTTTGAAATCACCGTCAAGGCGCTCACGCTGGGACTGCAAGGCCGGCTTCACGCGCGCGGTGGAAAAACTTTTTTGAAATTTGATGCGCGCACCGACCGGCCGGATTCGTTGGTCACGTTCCAGGAGGTTGCGCGTCCCGTCAACAGTCCGGCCGCCGCGCTGCGCCCGGCATCGACAACACCGGCGCCGGACAAGTTCACCGGGGCGTTTCTGATCCGCGCCGCCACCCACCTTGGCCCGCTGCGGGAACTTTGCCGGACGATTTCGCAGACCGCCGAGGAAGCGGCGCGACAGTCGCTGCTGGCGGATGGTTTCCTCCGCCTCAACTCGCTGACTTCCAAGACCGGCGCCGCCGTGGCGCATCCCGCTTTTCAGATGAGCGTCGCGCTGGAAGGACTGTTCCGAAAACTGCTGGAGAGCTCGAAAAATTCCACCGCGTCCACGCTGGCCACCGTCGCCTCGGCGATGGATTTGCTCGCCGACCTGTGCGTGCCGGGACTGCAAGCGGATTTCGCCATCCATCCGCCGGTCCGCCTGCTGGTGGTGGACGACGACCTCGTGGCCCGCCGGGTGATCGTCGGCGCGCTGCAAACGGCTTTTGACAAACCGGAGAGCGTGGAGAACGGCGAGGCCGCGCTGGTGCTGGCGGCGGAAAAACCGTTCGACGTGATTTTTCTCGACGTGGTGATGCCCGGCATGGATGGGTTCGAGGTCTGTTCCAAAATCCGCAGGACCATTCCCAATCGCGCCACCCCGGTGGTGTTTGTGACCGCCAAGAACGACTTCGACGCGCGCGCCGAAATGAGCCGCACCGGCGGCAACGATCTGTTGGGCAAACCGTTTCTCACGGCGGAGATCACCGTCAAGGCGCTGACGTTCGCCCTACGCGGACGGCTGGAACAGCTCAAACCGTAGCCGGGTTCACGAACGCGGATTGACGCCGAAAAATTTCCCGCGCACACTCCGCGCTTCACCGGTATGCACCCACTGGAAATTTATCTCACCGAAATCGCCACGTTGCACGGGGCGACGAAGGAAACTTCCGGTTATCCGGCGCTCGCCAATCTTCTCAACGCCGTCGGCCAGACGCTCAAGCCCAAGGTCAGGTGCATCATCCATCCCAGGAATCAGGGTGCGGGCAATCCGGATGGCGGACTGTTCACGCCCGACCAGTTGAAGCAGCGCGACGAGGACGAAATTTTTGGCGAACTCATTCCGGCGCGCGGCGCCATCGAAGTGAAATCCGTTGGCGAAGACATTGCGGAATTTGCGGAATCCGGGCAGGTGGAAAAATACCTCGCACATTACGGTCAGGTGTTGCTGACCAACTACCGCGAATTTCTTTTGCTCAAGCGCATCGGCGGCAAGACGCACCGGCTCGAAGGCTTTCAACTTGCGCCGGATGAAAAATCTTTCTGGTCCGCCGCCGCGCATCCGCGCAAAACGACGGACGCGCTCGGCGAACGTCTGGCCGAATACCTGAAGCGCGTGATGCTGCACGCCGCGCCGTTGAACAATCCCAAGGACGTGGCGTTTTTTCTCGCCTCGTATGCGCGCGATGCGCGGGCGCGCGTCGAGGGCGCGGGCAATCTGCCGGCGCTCGCCGCCGTCCGGGGCGCGCTGGAGGAAGCGCTCGGCATGAAGTTCGAGGCGGAGAAGGGCGAACATTTCTTCCGTTCCACGCTTGTGCAGACGCTTTTCTACGGCGTGTTCTCCGCGTGGGTTCTGTGGCACAAGCAACGCAATGGTAGGGCTGACCTGCCGGTCAGCGCCAATCCTTCCGCGTCAGCGAGCCAAGCGAAGCGAGCGGACAGTGAAGCCGCCGCCAACCTCGCTGCGCTGGTTGGCGGAGAAGATGGGGCGGCGCGGCAGCACCGCCCTGCCGAACAATTCGACTGGCGCTCCGCCGCGTGGACGCTTCATGTGCCGATGATCTCCGCGTTGTTTGATCAGATTGCCACGCCAAACAAGCTTGGCCCGCTCGGCCTCGTGGAAGTTCTCGATTGGACCGCCGCCGCGCTCAACCGCGTGGACCGCGCTGCGTTCTTTGAACGGTTTGTGGAAGACCACGCCGTCCAGTATTTCTACGAACCGTTCCTCGAAGCCTTCGACCCCGAACTCCGCAAGCAACTGGGCGTGTGGTATACGCCGCCGGAGATTGTGCAGTATCAGGTCGCCCGCGTGGACGCCGCGCTGCGCGATAAAGATGGATTGAATATTCCTGACGGTCTGGCCGACCCGCGCGTGTTCGTGCTCGATCCCTGTTGCGGCACCGGCGCGTATGTTGTCGAGGTGCTGCGGAAAATTGGTGAAACACTGTCGGCGCGTGGTGAAGGCGATGCTCTCAATGCCGAAGCCATAAAGAAAGCTGCCCGGGAACGTGTCTTCGGTTTTGAACTCCTGCCCGCGCCGTTCGTTGTCGCGCATTTGCAAATGGGCTTGCTCCTGCAAAATCTGGGTGTGCCGCTGGACGATTCCAAAAATGAACGCGCTGCCATTTATCTCACGAACGCGCTCACCGGCTGGGAACCGCTGTCGGACGAGGCGAAGAAGCAGCTCACGTTTCCCATCGCGGAATTTCAGGCGGAAAAAGAAGCGGCGGACGGCATCAAGCAGGAAAAGAAGATCATCGTCATCCTCGGCAATCCGCCTTACAACGGCTTTGCGGGTCTGGCAGTGGAAGAAGAACGCGATTTGAGCAATGCCTACCGCACGACCAAGCACGTCGCCGCGCCGCAGGGACAGGGCTTGAACGATCTGTATATCCGCTTCTTCCGCATGGCCGAGCGGCGCATTGTGGAAAAGTCCGGCGAAGGCATCATCAGTTTCATTTCCAATTATTCCTGGCTGGATGGTTTGTCCTTCACCGGAATGAGAGAGCGCTATCTGGAGGTGTTTGATTCCATCACCGTGGATTGTTTGAACGGCGACAAGTTCAAGACCGGCAAGCTCACGCCTGAAGGCGAACCCGACCCCAGCGTGTTTTCCACCGAGTCCAACCGCGAAGGCATTCAAGTCGGCACGGCGATTGTCACCCTCGTTCGTAGCAGCCGACGTGAGGAGGCTCAAACTTCCAAGAAAAAAAGCAAGAGCCTCCGCACGTCGGCTGCTACGCGAGAGATTCAGTTCCGCCATTTGTGGGGCAAGGACAAGCGCGCGGAATTGTTGAAGACGCTCAGCGAGCCGTCGAAGAAAATTTACAAGCGGGTGAAACCGCCGCTGGAAGTCGGCCTGCCGTTTCTGCCGATGCAGACGGAAGCCGGCTATTACAAATGGCCGCTGCTGACAAAACTTTTTCCGACGGCATTTCCAGGTGTGCAGACTAAGCAAGACGGTTTGCTTACAGACATTGACCGCAGCAAGCTTGAAGAACGGATGAAGTTGTATTTCGATGCTGACTTGTCTAATGAAGAAATAGCGCGGCGGGTTCCCGGCTCAATGGACGGCACGGATGCGTGCGATCCGAAATCTACAAGAGCTTATTTGGTCAAACGCGGCTTCAAGCCAGAGTTTATGGTTCGTTACGCTTTTCGCCCACTTGATAATCGCTGGCTTTATTGGGAGCCAGAAACAAAATTGATTGGACGAAAAGTTCCAGAGTATTTCCCGCACATTTTTCCGGGCAACATTGCACTCGTCTCCCAACAAAAACCCCGACGCGAGTGGAACCCACCACAAATTATCGCATCGCTGGGCTGTTTGGATTTGATGGATCGGAGCGCAACGTGCTTCCCGCTTTACTTGCGACAAAATTATGAATCCGGCGCTTCAGTCTTGCGCGAAACGCCCGACTTATTTTCTCCGCAAAGTGATGGCGGTGGCGGCAAGAAAGAAAACACAACAAGCCCAAATCTCTCCGATGCAGCGGCAGCTTACTCCACAGGTTTGAAGGTGAAGCCAGACACGTTATTTTATCATGCGTTGGCAATGCTACATTCGTCGGCGTATCGCAACGAGAACAGCGGTGCGTTGCGGCAAGACTGGCCGCGCGTGCCGTTGCCCAAGTCGCGCGAGGCATTGCTGGCTTCCGCTGAATTGGGCAAGCAGATCGCCGCGTTGCTTGATACGGAAACGCCAGTTCAAGGCGTGACGGCGGGAATAGTTCGCGCGGAACTGGTGAAGATTGCTGTCGTTACCCGGCTGAATGAGAAGTTAAATCTTACCCTCACCGCCGGCTGGGGCCACGCGGGGCAGAACGGCGTGACGATGCCCGGCAAAGGCAGACTCGAAACGCGCGCGTTCACGGCGGAGGAAGCGGCGTCGTTCGGAGCGCGAACCGTCCCGGTTCGCAGCGGCCACGCCAGCGGACGTGCCTCCGAACTTTCAGCGCCATCTTTTTCTGCGGATGCGCTGCGAGCCGGGACGTCTCGCGCTCCGTCAGAACTCGGCCCCGCCACGCACGACATTTTCCTGAACGAAGCCGCCTGCTGGCAAAACGTGCCGGCGGCAGTCTGGAACTACACCATCGGCGGTTATCAGGTCATCAAGAAGTGGCTTTCATATCGCGAGTATGAACTGCTCGGCCGCCCGCTCACGCCGGACGAGGCGCGCGAAGTCACGCACATGGCCCGCCGCATCGCCGCCTTGATTTTGCTCCAGCCGGAACTGGACAGGAATTATGAGGCGGTGAAAGCCCACACGGTTTCAATCACAAAAACCCAAACAACGTGAAATCTTTCACAAACTTTTCTTGCGGATGTGGCGCGCGGTTGCTAAATAATGCGTTCAACTTTGCAGGCGGGATGACGATAAAACAGTCCGTGGTTTTTTAATCTTTTTTGCAGCAGTGATTTTTCCGAAATGGACAAACAGTTTGCCGCTGGTGCTGGGCGCAGTCGCCGCGCTGGCCGGCGCGGCCGTGGTGCCGGGCGTGGCGATTTATCTCACGCCCAAATACACCCGTGCCGGTTACACGCCCGTGCAGCCCGTGCCCTTCTCGCACAAGATTCATGCCGGCCAGCTCGGGGTGGACTGCCGCTTCTGCCACAACGGCGTGGAAAAATCCTGGTTCGCCAATCTCCCCGGCGCGTCCACCTGCATGAACTGCCACAGCCAGGTAATCAAGGACGATCCGCGCCTGGCCATCGTCCGCGACAGTGCGACGAACAACACGCCGGTTCCTTGGGTGCAGGTTCACAAGACGCCCGATTACGTTTATTTCAACCACTCCGTCCACGTCACGCGCGGCATCAGTTGTGTGGAATGTCACGGGCGCGTGGACCAGATGGACGAAGTGCGCCACGACAAATCGTTCAGCATGACGTTCTGCCTCGACTGTCATCGCGACCCGGCGGCGCACATCCGCCCGACGGACAAGGTCACGAAGCTCGGCTGGCAGTGGAGCACCAATGCGGTCGAGGCCGCCAGATTGCAGGAAGTGAACGGCAAGAAATTCGTTCACGACTGGAAAGTGGAATCACTCCAAAGCTGCTCGGCCTGTCACAGATGAATTTACGATTTACGATTTACGATTTACGATTGGCGCTTGCAAACGGGCGTCGCGCTGATTTTTTTCCCAATCGGCAATCGGTCCCGCTTTGCGGGAGCAATCGGCAATTTCCGCAACAGTCATTTTCGACCGTCATTACAGGATGAAACGCAAGCCCACAACTCTCGCCCCAGCGCCCGTCACTGGCCGCCGTTACTGGCGCAGCCTGGACGATCTGGCCGACACCCCGGAGTTCAAGGACTGGCTGCACCGCGAATTTCCAGCGGGCGCGAGCCAGATGGAAGACGGCCAGACGCGCCGCAATTTTCTCAAGATCATGTCCGCGTCGTTCGCGTTCGCCGGGCTGGCGATGGCCGGTGCGGGCTGCCGCCGGCCGGAAGAAAAGCTCGAACCGTTCGGCCAGCAGCCGGAGAATTACACTTTTGGCGAGGCGCAGTATTTCGCGACCGCCATGCCCACGCGCACCGGCGCGATTCCGCTCGTCGTAAAATCCTACGAAGGCCGTCCGGTCAAAATCGAAGGTAACTCGCTTTATCCCGGCAGCAACGGCAGCACCGACCGTTACGCGCAGGCTTCGATTCTCGACCTTTACGATCCCGACCGCGCCCGCCGTTTCACGCATGACGGCAAGACTGTCTCGCGCGAAGAAGCGCTGGGTTTTCTCGACAGTCTCTCGAAAAAATTCGCATCGAACTCCGGCGAAGGCCTTGCGTTCCTCGCCGAAAGCAGCACCTCGCCGTCGCGCGCGCGGCTGCAACAAATCATCGCGCAGAAATTTCCGAAGTCACAGTGGTTCACCTACGACGCGATTGATTCCGGCATCCATCAACGCGCGGCGACGCAGGCGTTTGGTCAATCCGTCCGGCCCATATTCAATTTCGACAAGGCGAAGGTCATCTTGTCGCTCGACTGCGATTTTCTCGGCGGCGAAGACGACGCGCATAATCACATCCGCAAATTCGCCGCTGGTCGCAAGGCGGGCGAGAAAATGAGCCGGCTATACGCGGTGGAATCGCTGTTCACGCTGACCGGCGCGAGCGCAGATCACCGGTTGCGCCAGCCGGCGGCGTTGATTGTCAAATTAGCGGCGGAAATTTTGGCGGAAGTCATGGGCGGTCCCGCTTCGCTTTCAAATTGGGTTGCGGAATGTGCGAAGGATTTGATCGCCAATCGCGGCAATGTTTTGGTGGTCGCCGGACAACGTCAGCCGGTTGAAGTTCATTTGCTGGCACACGCCATCAACGTCACGTTGGACTGCATCGGCAACACCGTCACGTTGCTGCCGACGGAAGCAAACGCCAGCGCCGACCTGAAAAATCTCGACGTCGGAGCGGCCGACACGCTGGTAGTTCTCGGCGGCAATCCGGTTCAGAATCTGAACTGGTCATCGAAGACAAAGACGGTGATCCGCCTCGGCTATTACGAAGACGAGACCGCTGAAAAATCCCAGTGGCATTTCCCGGCGGCGCATTATCTCGAATCCTGGGGCGATGCGACGACCAGCGATGGTGCGGTTGTTCCGGTGCAGCCCTTGATCCAGCCGCTGTTTGGCGGGTTGACCGAACTGGAATTTCTCGCGCGGCTCGCCGGCGAAGCCCAGACCAGCGCCCATGAAATTGTCCGCGCCACGACTGGCGGTTCCGACGAAAGCTGGAAGAAATTTTTATTCAATGGCTTTGCTCCGGCCTCTGCAAAGTCCATCACGAGCGTCCGGCTCGCGCAGTCGTCCAGTGATTTGAACCGGATGCTCGCCGAGAAAAAAACTTCCTCACCGACGGCGACCAGTCTCGAAGTTGTTTTCTACCGCGATTCAAAAGTGGATGACGGCCGTTACGCGAACAACGGCTGGATGCAGGAATTGCCCGATCCCGTCACGAAGATGACGTGGGACAACGCCGTGCTCGTCAGCCGCAAGACGGCGCGCGAACTCGGCGTGGCGAACGGCGACGTTGTTGAAATTTCATTGAACGGCAAAAAAGTTTCCGGCCCGATCTGGACGCAGCCGGGCATGGCGGATTATTCGCTCGGCCTCGCGCTCGGTTACGGTCGCGAGCGGGCAGGGCGCGTCGGCACGGGCGTCGGCTTCAACGCGTATAAAATTTTCAGCGGAAAATATATCGAGACCGGCGCGACGATCAAAAAAACCGGCGAGACTTACACGCTGGCCTGCACGCAGCATCATTGGTCAATGGAAGGTCGTCCGGCGGTGCGCGAGGCGAACCTTGAAGAATTTCTCAAGGAACCAAATTTCCCCCAGGAAAAATTTCACGGCGTCGAACCGCCCGTCGTCCAGTCGCTTTATCCGAACCCGCTCGACGAGGCGAAGAAGACGGCGTTGCATCAATGGGGCATGACCGTTGACCTGAACGCGTGTGTCGGCTGCGGCACCTGCATCGTCGCGTGCCAGAGCGAGAACAACATTCCGATTGTCGGCAAGGACCAGGTGTTGCGCGGCCGCGAGATGCACTGGCTGCGCGTGGACCGTTATTTCACGAGCGATCCGAAGCGCAAAAATAATCCGAGCCGTTTCTCGCTGTCGGCGGACATGAACCAGACGGATGAGAACCAGCAGTTCGCCGAGTGGATTGACGACGTGCAGGCGGTGAACCAGCCGATGATGTGCCAGATGTGCGAGGCCGCGCCGTGCGAGAGCGTCTGCCCCGTCAACGCGACGGTCCACGACCAGGAAGGCTTGAACGTGATGGCGTATAACCGTTGCATCGGCACGCGCTATTGCTCGAACAACTGCCCGTATAAAGTCCGCCGTTTTAATTTTCTCGATTACAACAAGCGCCCGTTGACCGAGCTGAAGGGAACGATTTATTCCACGACGCTCACGCACAAGACGGATGGCGTCTGGGATTTGAAACGCTGGTGGAAAGACCCGAACAGCGGGATGCGCTCGGAAGACGAATGGGATCTCATCAAGCTCTCGAAGAATCCCGACGTGACGGTGCGGATGCGCGGCGTCATGGAAAAATGCACCTACTGCACGCAGCGCATCGAGCACGCCAAAATTTCGCAGAAGGCCAAGGCCGGCGCGAGCGACAACGTGCGTCTGTCCGAAGCGGCTGGCACAGTTCCGAAAACGGCGTGCCAGCAGGCGTGTCCGGCAGGCGCGATTACGTTTGGCGATGTCAGCGATCCGGACAGCACGGTCTCAAAATTGAAATTGCTGCCGCAGAATTATTCCGTCCTCGGCGACTTGCTCACGAAGCCGCGCACGACTTACCTCGCACGCATTCGCAACCCGAATCCCGCGATGCCGGACTACCATGACCCGTTTAGCACGGAAGAATACGAGAGCCAGAGCCTCACGCCGAAAGGAAAAAGTTAATGGCTGACGCCGTGATCAATCTGGAAGAGTTGAAGAAACTCGCGCCGCCGGCGGAACTGCAACGCGCGCCCGTCGTCGAAGGCAGGCCCGGCCTCGGCGCGCTGACGGACAAGCTGTCCACGTTCGCCGAAGGCAAGACGCCGCGCTGGTGGTGGATTTTATTTATTCCGGCGGCGTTCGCCGCCACGGTGATTTTCCCGACGTGTTTGTTTTATCAGGTGTTCACCGGCGTCGGCGTCTGGGGCAACAACCATCCCGTGATGTGGGGCCTGGACATCGTGAATTTCATCTGGTGGGTCGGCGTGGCGCACGCGGGCACGTTGATTTCCGCGCTGCTCTTTTTGACGAAGCAGCACTGGCGCACGACGATTGGCCGGATGGCCGAGGCGATGACGGTTTTCTCCGTGATGATGGCGGGCTTGTATCCGGCGATCCATGTCGGCCGCGCCTGGTTCGACTGGTTCATGTTCCCCGTGCCGAACTCGAACGGCCTGTGGCCGCAGTTCAAATCGCCGCTGATGTGGGACGTGTTCGCCGTGAACACCTATCTCACCGTTTCGACACTGTTCTGGTTGATGGGCATGATTCCCGATTTCGCCGTGCTGCGCGACCGTTCGACGACGCGGGTGCGCAAGGCGATTTTCAGCCTGCTCGCGATGGGCTGGACCGGCTCGGCGCGGCAATGGCACAATTTTGAAAAAGCCTACGTCGTCCTCTGCGGCCTTTGCACGCTGCTCGTGTTCACCGTGAGTTCCATCGTCGGCCTGGACTTCTGCACCTCGCAGATCGCGGGCTGGCACGCCACGATTTTCCCGCTCTACTTCGTCATCGGCGCGGTGTTCTGCGGCTTCGGCATGATGCTGGTGATTTTGATTCCCCTCCGCAAATGGTGTGGGCTGGAAAAAATCATCACGATGAGCCACATGGACAAAGTCGCGAAGCTGGCCCTAGTCGCCGGCCTCATCATTGATTACATCTACCTGCAGGAATTTTTCATCGCGTGGTATAGCGGCGACCCGTATGAAAAATGGGTGTTTGGTCATCGCTTGTTCGGCCACACTTATTTGTATCTCGGCTGGACGCTCATCGGCATCAACGTCTGCGTGACGCAACTGCTCTGGTTCAAAAAAATCCGCTCGAACCTCGTCGCGCTGTTCATCATCGGCGTGCTCATCAACTGCGGCATGTGGTGCGAACGCTTCGTCATCGTCGTCGGCTCGCTGTATCAGGAATTTCTCCCGGCCAACTGGGGCAAATATATGCCGACCATCTGGGACGTGGGTCTGTATATCGGCACGCTCGGCGCGTTTTTCATGTTGTATCTGCTGTTCGTGAAATTCCTGCCGATGATCCCAATTTTTGAAGTCAAAGGCGTGATGCCCGAAGCCGACCCGCATCATCCGCTCGGCGGCGCGAAGAAGGGAGGCCACCAATGAGCGAAAAGATTTACGGCCTCATCGCCGAATTTGATTCGCCCGCAGCGATCCTTCACGCGGCGGAAAAAGTCCGCGACGCCGGCTATCGTCGTTGGGACACGTTCACGCCGTTCCCAATTCACGGCATGGATCAGGTGATGAAACTCGGTAATTCCCTCGTGGGCTGGGTGGCGCTGGGCGGAGGTGCGTTCATGTTCCTGAACGTCGTCGGGCTCATCTGGTTTGCGAACGCGTTTGATTATCCATTGATCGTCGGCGGCAAGCCGATGTTCAGCGTGCCGATGACCTTTGTGCCGGCTTACATCATGTTGATCATGGGCGGCGCGGTCGGCGCGCTCATCGGGATGCTCGGCCTCAACCAGCTTCCGCGCCTGCATCATCCGCTGTTCGACCAGAAACGTTTTGAACTCGCGTCGCGCGACAAATTCTTTCTCGTCATCGGCGCGCAGGATGAAAAATTTTGCGCCACGGAAACCCGCCGGCTGCTCGAAGCCATCGGCGGCGCGCACGTCGCCATCGTGGAGGACCAGGACTGATGAAACACTTTCCTGCCATCATCATTTCCGTTTTGCTCGTCGGTCTTGGCCTTGGCATTGTTGGCTTCGGCACGCTGGGCTTGCAGGGAAAAATGTCCCGCAAACCGCCCATGGAATTGTTCCCCGACATGGACCGCCAGGCGAAACTCCGTCCGCAGGAACCGAATCATTTTTTTGCGAGCGGCGTCAGTTCGCAGTTGCCGCCCGCCGGAACGATTGCGCGCAGCCAGCCGGTTGAAACGGCGAACGGCCCGGTCTATCGCTTTGAAGATGCTTCGGTGAACACCGGCCGCGTCACCGGCACGACGAATTTCATCGCGGACAATCCGCTGCCCTTGAGCGCGGCGTTGCTCCAGCGCGGCCGCGACCGGTTCGACATTTATTGCGCGGCCTGCCACGGCAAAACCGGCGACAGCAACGGCATCATGAAAAAAATTGGCGCGATGCCCGCCGTGGCGAATTTGCACGACGCGCGCATCGTCGTGATGACCGACGGTGAGATTTTCAACACCGTCACCTACGGCAAAGGCTTGATGGGCGCCGCCGGCCCGCTGCTGCCGACCGAGGACCGCTGGGCGGTCATCGCGTATCTGCGCGCGCTGCAATTGAGCCATCTGGGTTTGAAGGATGATTTGACGGCGGAACAAAAGGCCGGGCTGAAATGAAAACTTTAAATTTACCATTTTGCGAAATTGAAATGTTTGTTGGGAACAACCAACATCCAACAACCAACATCCAACATCCAATTATCGTGCGACCGGGCATTGGTTGTTCGATGTTGGATGTTGGTTGTTGGATGTTTTCCAAATTTTTTCCGGGCGGTTTATGAATTCACAAAACAAAAACGACGTTGCGCCGCCGCTGGACTTGTCCGGCTGGCGCAAGCTGCCCGTCGTCCTGATGGTCATCGGCGGACTGCTGTCATTGATCGGCGTGGTGAAAAGCCCGGCGGATTTCGGCCTGTCATGGCTGCTGGCGTTCATGTTTTATTACAGCATCGCGCTCGGCGCTTTGTTCCTCGTGATGATTCATCATCTGACCGACGCCGGCTGGTCGGTCGGCATCCGCCGTTTCTGCGAACACATCGCGTCGCTGCTGTTCCCGTGTCTGGCGATTTTGTTTTTGCCCGTGCTGATTTTTGCAAAGAAAATTTATTCCTGGATGACGCTTGATCCGGCCACGAACAATCTGGTCGCCGCCAGGCTGCCGGTGTTCACCTGTTCCGGTTTCATCATCACGTCGGCGGTTTTCTTCGGCATCTGGTGGCTGCTCACGTCGCAGTTGCGCCGCTGGTCGCTCCAGCAGGACGAAACCGGCGCGGCGGAATGCACCCACAAGCTGCGTTTTTATTCCGGCTGGGGCATCGTCGCCTTCGCCTTGACGCTTTCCGCCTCCGGCGTGCTGTGGATGAAATCGCTGCAATACCAATGGTTCTCCGCGATGCACGGCGTTTATTTCTTCGCCAGTTGCGCGTGGGTCGGGCTGGCGACGGTCTATGTCATCGCGGCGGTTTTGCTGCGCCAGGGAATCCTCGCCCCTGTGTTGAAGCGCAATTATTTTTATTTCATCGGCGTCCTGATGCTCGGCTTCACGCTGTTCTCCGCCTATACCGAGTTCGCGCAATACTTTGTGGTGTGGAACGCCAACGTGCCGGAGGAAACCTTCTGGTATCTCATCCGCGAAAACGGCAACTGGTGGTGGTTGAGCATGGTTCTGATCGCCGGCAAATTTTTCGTGCCGTTCTTCCTGCTGCTGCCGGAGAAGCTGAAGATGAATTTTAAGGTGATGATTCCCGTCTGCCTTTGGATCTGGCTGATGCACGCGCTGGACCTGACCTTCAACATTTTTCCCGCGCGCTTCAACTACGGCTTCCCGTTCCGCATGGCCTGGCTGCCGCTCGGCTGCCTGATGTTCATGGGCGGACTTCTGGCGATGCTTTTCCTGAAAAAATTCCACGCCCACCCGCCGTATCCGCAGCGCGACCCGCGCCTGCTCGAGGCGATGGGCGTGAGCGTCAATGTCGTCAACGATCTCGTGGACGCGCAAACCGCCGGAGGCAAACGATGACCCTCGAAAATACCAACCGCGCCTCGGGCGCCGCCGTGTGGTTCGTCCTCGCGGTGATTTTGTTCGTCGCGCTGGCCGTCGCCGTGAAATTTTGCATAAGCGTTCCCGCGATTGACGCCGATCGCGCCGCCGACCGCAGCAAGGCGCTCGCTGAAATCCAGGTCGCCGAGGAAAAATCTTTGAACACGCTGGAGGTCACCGACTCGCAGCGCGGCATCGTCCGCCTGCCGGTTGAAACGGCGATGAAGCTGGCCGTCGAAAAATGGCCCAACCCCGCCGCCGCGCGCGCCGACCTGGCCGCGCGCGTCGCGAAAGCCAACGTCGTCGTGAAGCCAATCTCCTACGAATGAGCACCGCCGAAACCAATTTAGATTGCACCGCGAAGATTGACGCTTCGTGCCGCGTGCCGCTGCTCGCGCTGTTCGGCGGCGCGGCGTTGTGGCTCGTTGTCGGTCTGGTGTTCGCGCTCATCGCGTCGCTCACGTTTCACAACCCGGAACTGTTCGCGCATTGTCCGTGCCTGACTTACGGCCACGTCGCTCCCGCTGCAAACGACCTGCTGCTCTACGGCTTCGCGGTTCCCGCCGCGCTTGGCGTGATGCTCTGGATTTTTGCGCGCTTGAGCCAGGCCGAACTCGTCCTGCCCATCGTCCCGGTCGTCGCGGCCCACCTCTGGCATCTCGGCGTCCTCGTGGGCACGGTTGCCATTTTGAGCGGCAATTCCTCCGGCTTCCTCTGGCTGGAATTTCCGCGTGTGAGCGCAATGCTGCTCGGCGTTTCCTTTGTCCTCGTCGCGGTTTCCGCCGTGGCCACCTTCGCCCAGCGCCAGGAACGCGAGCTGTATCCGTCACACTGGTTCCTGCTCGCGGCGCTGCTGTGGTTCCCGTGGATTTATTCCACCGCCAATCTTTTCCTCGTCACGACGTGGCCGGTGCGCGGCGTCACGCAGTCCGTCATCGGCTGGTGGTTCGCGAACAACCTGGTGTTCGTCTGGCTCGCGCTCGTCGGCGTGGGCATCGCGTTTTATTTCCTGCCGAAGCTGGCCCAGCGTCCGCTGCACAGCCGCTTCTACGCGATGTTTGCGTTCTGGACTTTGATTTTCTTCGGGACGTGGACTGGCATTCCGCAGGGCGCGCCGGTTCCCGCGTGGCTGCCGACGACCAGCGCGCTGGCTTCCATTCTGTTGATCGTTCCGCTGCTGGCCATCGCCGTCATTCTCAAGAAAACTTTGAGCGGGTCGAAAGTCTCCTGCATGGGCGGAACATTGTGCTATGTCCGGTTTGGCACGGTGATGTTTCTTGTGTCCGGCCTGATGCTTATCGCGTCGGCCTGTCCGGATCACGGTCGCGTGCTGGAATTCACCTGGTTCGGCCCGGCGCAGGTGCAACTGCAACTGCTCGGCTTCTTCGCGATGATTCTGTTCGGCGCGATCTACGAAATTTTGCCGCGCGTTATGGGCACCGAACTGCCGTTCAAAAAATTTGTGACGTGGCAGTTCTTCCTTTCGTTTTTTGGCCTGGTCTTGTTTGTGATTCCGTTGGCCGTCGCCGGCGTAAAACAGGGCAGGGCGGGCTACGATCCGGCCGCCGCGAAACTCTGGCTGATGATCAGCACGACCGGATTGATTTTTCTGCTGCTCGGCAGCGTGCTGTTGCTCGTGAACATTTTTGCCATGACGATCAAGTGGAAACTC
>JAYVCM010000110.1:0-5997 GCA_043749955.1 Limisphaerales bacterium
TGGTGACGCTGAATCCCAAAATCATTTACAGCGGAGACAAATCGCCCGCACCGGCGGATGAAAAACAGTTGCACCACCTCGCTCACGAGCAATGTTACATCGCAAACTCGATCAAAACGGAGGTCGTAGTTCATTCCAAGTAAACCGATTTTGATTTTATGCAAAACTTTGAACTCATCTCCTGCGCCGGCGCCGACGAGCTTGCCCGCGCGTGCCGCCAACGCGTGGCGGCGGGCATCCTGCCTGCCGTAGAGCCGTGGCGTCCCGCCCGGCGGATAAAACCATGAACCTAACCGGCAGTCGCCGGAGGTTTGAGAATCGTCGAAAAGTCCGGTCGTTTTTGTTCCGGGCGGCGAGACGCCAGGCCCTCTACGGCAGACGAGACGTCCGCCGCTACTGCGCGGCATTGCGCGCTTGCCGCCTTTTCAGTTTGAGGCTATTTTCGCACTGAAGTTATGAGCGTCGCCGAGGCCGTCATGGAAAAATTGAGCGCGCTCCCGCCCCAAAAGCAGGAGCAGGTGCTGCATTACGTCGAGTCGCTCAACCGCCCCGCGCCCGCTGCCCCCACCGCGCCCGCCGACGCCGATCCTTATGAATGGCTGAAAATCGCCGCCAGCATGAACCTCGACGGCCCGCCGGACTGGTCGGAAAAATTTGAAGACTACTACAACGCGGATTTGCTTGAACGGAAACTCGGCAAAAGGAAATAGCAGTGAACGGGTGCCGCTTGACACTGTTCTCAAACCGGCTATTCACGACGGCAAGCCGCTCCATGTAGCCGCGATTTACCAGCGCGACCAACGGCTGTTCCCTCTCGCCGGGGGAGAGGGTCAGGGTGAGGGCGAGCGTTAAACAAAATAATTCTGTGAACATCCGAAGGCTCAATTGGTGGGACGACCTCACCTCACCCCGGCCCTCTCCCCTCCATCCGATGGAGCGGAGAGGGAGAAACGTTCGCCGCGTCCTCCGGATTTTCAGCCGCTGGTGACGCACACGAACATTTTCCATGAATAAATTTGAACTGCTCTCCTTCGCCAATGCCGACGATCTGGCCCATGCCGCCGCCAGCGCGTGGCTGGACGAAATTGAAACAGCCAATCGCGCGGGCCAGCCGTTTTGCGTCGCGCTTTCCGGCGGGCGCATCACGCAAAAATTTTTCGCCGCGACCGTGGAGCAGGCGGCGGCACGAAAAACCTCCTTCGCATTGGTCCACTTTTTCTGGGCGGACGAGCGCTGCGTGCCGCCGACCGACCCGGACAGCAATTTCAAGATGGCGAACGAGCTTTTACTCACGCCGCTGAAAATATCCGACCTGCAAATTCACCGTCTGCACGGCGAGCGGCTGCCTTCCGCCGCCGTGGCCGTTGCCGAAGCAGAATTGTATCGCATCGTTTCGCAAAATGAAAAATACCAGCCGGCCTTGGATTTGGTTTTGCTGGGGATGGGTGAGGACGGCCATGTCGCCTCGCTGTTTCCGAATGCGGGACCGGAAGTCCTGAACTGCACGGCCCCGTTTCTGGTGGTGGAGAATTCGCCCAAGCCGCCGCCGACGCGGATCACGTTGAGCTACGCGGCGATTGCAGCGGCAAAAAATGTGTGGGTCTTCATCTCCGGCGCGGGCAAGGAAGCCGCCATGAGCGAATCGCTGCGGCCCGATGGTCAGACGCCGCTGGCGCGCGTCATCCGTTCGCGGCAAGGGGTGAAGATTTTCACGGGCAATTAAAGATCCGACTGCCCTGGCCCGCGAAAAACATTCATGTCCGGCCTGTCTGGGCAGCTTCCTTGCGTCCGATAAAAAAGAGCAGGGCGCTCAAGAGCAGGCCGATGACGACGGCCGCAAAGGTGACGTAAAGCGGCTTGTTCGGAACGCTGAATTGAAATTCAACCGTATGCTGGCCGGGTGGAACCTGGACGCCGCGCATGAGAAAATTGCAGCGCAGCAGTTCCGCCGGCCGGCCATCCACGGTCACGCGCCAGTGCGGCTCGAATTTGTCATTGAGCAGCAGCACGGACGGCGACGTGGCGGTGGCGTTGAAAACCAGATGGGTTGACGTGTAGCTTTTGAATTCCACCGTGCCGGTGTTTTCATTCGTCGCCACGACGGGCAGGTCTTTTTCCGGGGTGGAGATCAGAACGGTTTTCTGCGGGTCAAAATTCAGGTCCGCGAGGGTTTTCAGATTCTCCTGGTCGTTGGTGTTGACCTGCCAGTTGGAATAAAGTTTTGCGCGGGGCAGCGCGCCGGTGAAATCAAAGAGCGCCAGATCGCCGTCATTGTTGGTGACGACGGTAAATTCCTCCAACTGGCTCGGGCGGACGACGCCGGGCTTGGTCACG
The DNA here is from genome assembly GCA_043749955.1 of Limisphaerales bacterium. Taxonomy (GTDB): domain Bacteria; phylum Verrucomicrobiota; class Verrucomicrobiia; order Limisphaerales; family UBA11358; genus UBA11358. Next base: position 2,335 of record JAYVCM010000110.1, read on the forward strand.
ATGTCAAACCGCTGGGCGATGCGGAAACGGTTTTTACCCGGGTCAAGCTGCTGGTTCAGCACGTTGAGATAACCGGCCGCGCCGAGCAGGTAGCGCGTGTTGGACAGCTCCCAGTGGCGGGCGAACAGCGCCACGCCGGCTTCCGAGCGCGGTGCCAGCGCTCCGAGATACGCTTTCAAATCTTCGGGCATGCGCGGCATCTGGATGAGGTCGAGGCATTGGATGTTGTAATACGGAAAATGATGCTGCATCCACTCGATGCGGTAGAGGCCGCTGCCGCCGAAATAATTGTCCAGCCCGCGGAGCGGCTGCTGGCTCTCAAACGGCAGGCCGGCGACGCGATGTTCGTAGGGTTTGTCGCGCAAAAATTCCACGACGGGATTGAGCGAGCCGACTTCGTATTTTTGCTTGTAATCCCAATGGATAATGAACGGCAGGTTGGCACGGCCCAGGTCAAAAATTAAAAATGCACCAAGCAGCAACGCGCCCAGCTTCGCGCGCGGCCCGGAGAAGAAACCCGTGATGACCAGGGTCACCAAGGTGATGGCGCCGGCAAAAAGGAGGAGAAACCATCCGGCCTGATGGAAGCTGAATTCAGCAATCTGCCGCGAAAAATCCTCGTCGCCGAAGCCGGTTTTTTTTAGGAACTCGACAAATTCCGGCTTGTGTCCCGTGAACACGAGCCAGCCGATGACGCACGCGCCAAAAACGCCGGCACAGGCAAACGTCCATTTGCGATCAAACGCGCTCCAGTTTTTTGGAGCCGTTTTTACTTTGTCATTCGTTTTCTTCGCCAGATGATCCCGGTCCAACAGGTGGATGCCATAGGCGAAAAGCACGGCCAGCGACCAGCCAAAATAGACGGAGAATTTTGACGGATTACGAATCGTTGAAAAATATGGCAACTGATAAAGCAGGCCGTAAAACATCGGCGCGAACCGGCCCCAGGACAGCAACAGGGACACGACCAGAGCCGCCGCCCAGAACCAGATGAATTTTTTCTGCACGGCGGAGAGCGGCGAGTTTTGCCGGCGGAAAGATTGCGCGATGACCCAGAACGCCACGAGCACCACCAAAATTCCACAGTAGTTGCCGCCGTAACCGAACCGCATCATGCCGCCGGGCGGTGTGCCGGACGCACCGCTGTCGAAGTAACGGTCAATTTCCGGCGTGCGTCCCATGCCGCCCCAGTAAACGCCGCCTTGATAGGCACCCTGGAGGGACGGCAGCATTTTGTTGGGCGTATCCATCCGGTAGCCAAAGAGTCCCGGCACGAAGGCGCCGAGCGTTTCTTTTTTTGGCAGGCTCCATTGTGTGGCCCAGTCCCAATGTTCCGCCTTTTCAGCCGCGGTCGCGGCACCCTGCGACATGCCGGCGATGCCGCTGATGGAAGTGCCGACCAAGTTGACGACGGCCTGAAACGCTATGAAGCCGGCGAAAACCGCCACGATGGCGACCTGGCCGATGCCGCGCGCAATTTTTGCAATGGTTTTTCCGTTGGGTTCCACCAGCGATTTGTAGAACACATAGCCGGCGATGAACATGCTGGACAAGGCGCCGACATCCGCCGATTCGATGACGTTGATGCCGACGCAAAGGCCGGCGAGCATGAGGCGGAGGCAGCGGACGAACCACGGCGATTCACCACGGTCGGCCATGATCAGCGCCAGCGCGAAAAAATTGAAACCCATGGCGATTTCCAACGACGCGACGCTCCAGCACGCGCCGGAAAAAAATCCCGTGCTCAACATGGCCGCCAGCGCGCCGAGCGCGGCCGCCAGCGGGGTGAATTTCATGGCCCGGAAAAATGTCCACGCGCCGAGGCCGAGAATGAACAGGCAGACCGGAGGGAAAAATTTGGCGTAGCCGACCGGCCCCAGCAGCCAGGTGATCGCCCCCGAGACGGCGGGTGAAAAAGCGCCGCCGCTGAAACCGGTTTCGTTCAGGTCGTCCCACATGCCGGTCATCGCGGCCGGCAGTTTGGTAAAATCCACATTTTGCTGGCCCAGCGGACTATCATTGGAGAAGTGGACATTATCCGGCAAAAAACTGCGCCAAAACAACAGGGCCAGGGTCACGGCCAGAAGAACGGGAGTCCACCGCCCCAAATTTTTTTGGGACGGGCTTGGTTGCGAGTTTTTCATGATGTCGGCTGGATCTTAATGGTCAAATGTGTCTCTGCGAATTGCCATCTTGATTAGGGATGGTATGCCTGTCAAGGCATCTGGGCATGGCTGCGACAACAGGGGAGCCGCTTGATACTGACTCTGGCCCAACCCCGGGAGCGCCGGCATCTTGCCGGCGAGTCACCGTTCAAACCCCCAGGCACCCGCCGGCTGGAAGCCGGCGCTCCCAGTGGGGAACCGCGCCCGGAAACCAATCAAGTTCAAAAAAACCAGAACCGTGTCAAGATGCACCCGACAACCGCAGCGAAGGGTCGCCGCCAAAACGGTTCAAATGATTGGAGGTTCAGACTCGCCCGCGTCTTTCCCGTTCAATGCTTCGTAAAAAATCTTCGCTGACGTCCGTTTCTTCATTCATCTTGTCTGCCGGCACCGGTCAAATTCTTTCGGCCAGTCAACGCCGGGGGCTTCCTCGCCGGCCACCATGTGCGTGGCGATGGAGGGAATGGGGGTCCATAAAACCTGACGCGGCCCAAACACAATCTGCCGCCACCGAAACACCCACGCCAGAAACACGCAGGCCGCCCAGTAACGATGCTTGAACACAGAGATCACAAACATCGGCAGGTTGAAGATTCCGGTCTTGGTCAGCGCCAGCCAATGCGCTGTGTCCGTGTCGCTCCCCCAGAATTTATAACTTCCCCAGAAGGTGGCGCGGAAGACGGACCGGCATTTTTGCAGGTTGGCTTTGCGGGTCAGGAAAGAATGGGTCGTCGCCGCCCGGGCATGCCAGGAAAGCCCGCCGCTGGTTTGCGGCTTTTCCGGCGGCATGGATTTTTGATAGGGCACCGTGTAATTGGCCGGATGGTCATAGACGGAAACGAAGGTCGTGTCGGGCTGGCCCCGCAAAAATTCAACCGCTGACTGAAACCGGCCGGGCAGATAAAAATAATCGTCCTCCGCCACAAAAACAAATTCCGCGTCGGTCTGGGCGGTCAGGACATCGAGTTGTTTTTGCAGGCTGCGCGGATTGCCGATCCGGCCCACGCTCAAGACCACCAGATCTTCTTTCGGCCAGACCCGTTCGAACATCTGCGCGTATTCCGGCGGCCCGGTCAGGATGACCCACAGCTTGACCCGCAGGCCGCCGATGCTCGCCTTGAACGATTTCAAACACAGCTCGACCAGCTTGAGCTTGTCGTCGGCAAACAGCGGCGGCTGGTTCAGGGACGGAAACGAAGAGACCCGGCAGGCGACGGCGAGGTCGTATTTGCCGGGCTGCGGTTCGTTTTGGCGGGCGGCATCGGGATGAGGCATTTGATTGGGCATTTTTTATTCCGGAGTCATCTGGTTAATTCTTGTCCACGCGCGGCATTCCGAAACGGAACAGCCGCTTGATCTCAAACCAGCGGTTCAGTTCCAGCCGGAAAAATCGCAGCATCCAAAAATCGCCGCGCTGGCGGAAGCCGGCGATGCGTCTGCGTTCGGCGAGGACATGATGCCGCAGCCGCCAGCAATCTTTCAGCACGTCCCAGAACGT
>JAYVCM010000111.1:0-2592 GCA_043749955.1 Limisphaerales bacterium
ACAGCACGCGCAGAATCGTCGCCGCCAGCCCGGTGAGTTCGGAGGTGAGTGCGATGAAAAAAACGTCCGCTGCAAGACGCGGGCGGCTGGCAAAAAAGAAAATTGCCGCCAGAAAAATTCCCGCCGCGCCGATGACCCAGCCTTCACCGATTTTAGAACACCACCATGCGACGTTGAGCAAGTCAGGCTTGTTCGTCGCGTCGAGTGCGGCATCCACGCGGTTGTCGAACGGCCACGCGAACGCAATGGCTCCGGCTCCAATCAATAGCCAGAGCAGCGGGTTCCAACGGGATTTCAGCTTCGCGGCCATGCGGCGAAGGTATGCGTTGCGCTGGCAAATAAAAATCCAAATCGCAATTTCAAAAACTTGCAGGAGCCGGGGTGACGAGGCTCAAGTCAAAAAAATTAGAGACTCCTCACGTCGTCTCCTACATCCTGAAGACGACAATGCAATCTTGGTTTGAAAAACTTGCCGCGAGGCCGCAGCGCTCGATTTTATTTTTGAGCCTCGGGCTGCTGCTCGCCGGCAACTGGATCCTGCCGCTGACCGACCGCGACGAGACGCGCTTCGCGGAAGCCTCGCGCGAGATGCTCCAGCGCGGCGACTTCGTGGTGCCGTGGTTCAATGGCGCGTGGCGGTTCGACAAACCCATCCTGATCTACTGGTGCCAGAGCGCCAGCTACCGCGTCTTAGGCGTGAACGATTTCGCCGCGCGCCTGCCGTCCGTTTTGTTCACCACAACGACGGCGCTGCTGCTGGTGCGTTGGGGCCGGAAAATTGCTGACGCGAAAACCGGTTTCCTCGCCGGCGCGATGTTTATTGCCGGACTGCACGTCGCCATCATCGGGCGCGTGGCCACGGCGGACATGGCGATGGTTTTCTTCGTCACGCTCGCGGTGTGGAGCGGCTGGGAATTGACGCGCCCGGAAAACACTTCGCGTGACGGTAGTGGCACGGGCGTCTCGCCCGTGCGAACAGAAACTCACGGGCGAGACGCCCGTGCCACTACCCACAAAATTTGGTGGTGGATTTTTTACGTCACGCTCGCGCTGGGATTTCTGGCGAAAGGCCCCGTCGCATGGCTGCCGCTCGGTGGAATGGTTCTTGGCCGCGTGCTGCGAAAAAATTCCTTCCGCCTGCCGCTGGGTGAAACGGTCGTAGGACTTTGCGTGGCGGTGGCACTCGCGTCGCTTTGGGGAATTCCCGCGCTGGACCAGACGAACTGGCAGTTCCTCGCCGTCGGCCTGGGCGAACATGTCGTGCGCCGCTCCACCGGCGTGATTGACGGGCATGGGCTCGCCGGGATGCTGGGCTTCATCGCGCTGCTGCCGCTGTATTTTTTGACGTTCTTCGCGAGCTTTTTTCCGTGGTCAACGCGCGTGCCATCGGCGCTGCGACGCTGGTGGCCGGAACGCAACCACGACGAACTCGGCTGGTATCTGCTGATGCAGGCCGCGCTGGTGTTCGTGGTGTTCTCTTTCGTGCGGACGAAGCTGCCGCATTACACGATGCCCGCGTTTCCGTGCATCGCGCTGTGGCTGGCGCTGCAAATCCGTCGTGATGGCAATCCGTTTGCATGGTTCGGAAAAAGATTTGCGGCGATGGCAATTTTCATTCTGGTGCTGATGCTGGGATTTTTCTCCGTGGCCAAAAATTATCTACTCACGGAAAATCTCTGGCGCGAAGTGCGGCCGCACGTCCGCGCGGAAACGAAAGTCGGCTGCTTCGGCTACACCGAACCGAGCCTCGTGTGGAAATTCCGCAGCGTCAGCACCAACATGCTGGTGCTCGGCGCGGTCGAGCAGGCGAAAGGTTTTCTGACGAACGCGCCGCCGTTCATCCTCGTGCTGCCGACGGCGGAACTGACGAATCTGCCGGACACGAACGGAATCCAAATCCACGTCCACGGCCTCGACATGGTGAAGTTCAAGAACCGGGATTTGACGGTGATTGTGCGCCCATAAAATCGTAGCCGCCGACGTGAGGAGGCTCAAACTGAAGAATGAGCCGACTCACAAATAAACGGAACGCCGGGCACCGTCCCGGCAAGTTTGAACCCACGGCCTGCTTCGTGCCGAGACGGTGCTCGGCGTTCCAATCAGACCACTGCCGCACCCCCAAAAGATTGCGTGCGGTTTCAATTTATGTTTCACTTCTGCCAGGACGGCGCGTTCCATTGAATGAAATCCACCGCGCGCTGTCTGATTTACAACTGAATAAAATTTATGATGTTTTGGGACATGAAATATTTTCTGCTCGTGATGGTGCCCGGCCTGCTCATCGGCCTGTGGGCGCAGATGAAACTGCACTTCGCCTTCAAGAAATACAGCCAGGTGCCGGTGGAGTCCGGCATGACCGGCGCGGAAGCCGCGCGACGCATCCTCGATCAGGCCGGCCTCAACGACCTGCCGGTGGAGGAAGTTCCCGGCCATTTGAGCGATCATTATGACCCGACGAAACGAGCGCTGTTTCTCTCGTCGGAAAATTTTCATGGCCAGACCATCGCGGCGGTCGGCGTGGCGGCGCACGAGGCCGGCCACGCGCTGCAACATCTCCACAAAGATGCGATGTTCAATCTCCGCATGGCGCTC
>JAYVCM010000112.1:0-8415 GCA_043749955.1 Limisphaerales bacterium
GTCAAAGGCGATGCGGAGAAAATAGTTTTTGTTCGTGGACGAACCGCTGCACAGGATGGCCAGCGGCGGCTGGCCGCCGGCCCCGGCCGATTCCACGCGGCCGAGGGAAAGCTTGTGGGGGCGCAGCCAGCGCCGGACGAGAATGAGCGGCTGGCCCAGCCGGAGCAGCGGCGGAACCACCACCTTGCGGAACTTGATGAGTCCGGTGTTCCAGAGGCTGAACCTGTTCCTTGGCTTCCTCATTTTTCTTTTATGCAAATTCTTAAGCCGAATCCATGCAGTGGGAATTCAACGCCAAGACGCAAAGAAGCCAAGGCGCAAAGCGGTGAAAGAAAGTCTCCTTCGGCTGGTTCACAGCCAGCACACACTCGACAGTGCCAACCCATGCAGGAATGAAAATGATTCGATTCCTTTGCGTCTTCGCACCTTTGCGTCTTTGCGTTAAAAGTCTTCTGCATCGTTCCGGTTAAGCGGTTTTTTTCCGGTTTGGCGGCGGGACGAGTTCGCTGCCGCGGCGGATGACCATGCGCCCGGCGAGCGGCGGCGGCAGGGCCGCAGTCGAAAAAGTTTCCTCGTCGCGGAAGGTGTAGATGACCAGTTGCGTCAGACCGGGATGGAAAAAATCCTTGTCCATCTGCTGGAGCCGTTCCACGGAAAGCGCGTCCGCCACAAAGACCGCGCCGTGGAACTGGCCGCCCTCGGAAAAGATGAACGGGTTTGACAGCAGAAATTTTTTGGTGGCCGGCGTGAGGGCGGCAATTTTCAGCGCGAAGCCCTCCCACGAACTGCCGGCGATGGTCTGGGACATTTTCTTTTTGAAATTCAACACGCCGTCGCGGAGCAGGGCACGGGAGCTGCCGAGGTTCAACTGCGTGATGCCCAGGGACAGCAGGTGTTTGAAGGAGCAATGATACAACGCGGCAATGATGCCTTCGTGGACGTAATCCGTGCCGTCCTCGCGGATGCCGAGCGACCAGAGGCGCGGCTGGGCATAGTCATAGACGATCAAAATCCCGGCGAGAACGCGGCCGGGCTGGCTTTGTTTGTGGATAAGCAGCAGGTCGAACGCCTGGAATTTTTTCCGGCTCTCCTCGTAGGTCAACAGCAGGGATTCCTCGCCGTGGGTTTTGCGGATGAACGGCAGGTGCATCTGCTGGTGATAGTCGCGGAACTGCGACTCATCGCGCGTGACTCGATATTCGAAACCGCTGCGGCGAATTTTGCGGAAGTCGGACTTGACGGTGTCCCGCTTCAGGAACTCCTCCGGGATGGGGAGGTTCACCGCGCCGTTCACCCAGGTCGGGATGAAGAACCAGCCGTCTTGTTTCAACCACGCGAAGAGCGACTGGGTGGTCTCCACGACGACGAGGGAACAATTTTTTTCCGCCGCGAGGTTTGGGCGGAAGAGGTCGCGCAACTTCACCTGGCCCAAGGCGGTCGCGCGCGGGGCGCCGCCAAATGCGAGGCGGAAAAAATAATTTTTGCTCTGGCTGGCCGCGCTGCACAGGATGGCCAGCGGCGGCTGGCCGTCCACGGATTCAACTTTGACGAGCGCGACCTGGTGCGGGCGCAGCCAGCGGCGCGCAAGGATGAGCGGACGGCCCAGTCGGAGCAGCACCGGCCAGACCTTGAGCCGGAATCCGATCCCCGCGTCGTTCTTCCAGCGGGTGAAGGGGTGATGGCTTCGATTCATGGTGGCTGGCAAAAAGGTTCAACTCCGTTCTGGCCGGATCTTGGCCGCAGATGAGATGAGTTCGCTGGCGCGGCGGATGGTCACGCACCCGGCGAGCGGCGGCGGCAGCGTCGCGGGTGCAAAAGTTTCTTCGTCCCGGAAGGTGTGGAGAACCAGCCGCGTGAGGCCGGGATAAAAATAATCCTTGTGCAGCCGCTGGATTTTTTCGAGGGACAGCACCTCGTCCACGAAGACCGCCGCGTGCAGCGCCCCGTCCGCCAGAAAGATGAACGGGTTTTTCAGGAGGAAATTTTTTGCGCCCGGCGTGAGGGCGGCCACTTTCAGGGCAAAGCCGGTCCAGTTCCCGCCGTCGAGGGACTGCGAGAGTTTTCGTTTGAAGTTCAGCACGCCGTCATGGAGAAACGCCCGCGAACTGCCGAGGCTCATCCACGGATGTTTTGGGGCCAGATACTCAAAGGCAAAATGATACAGCGCGGCCACGACGCCCTCGCGGGCATGATCCACGCCATCCTGACGCACCCCGATGGACCAGAAGCGCGGGCCGGCGGGTTCATAGACGATCAGGACGCCGGCGAGGTCGTAGTCGGGCCGGTCTTTTTTCCGCACGAACAGCAGGTCGAACTTTTCACACTGCGCCCGTTTTTCGGCCAGCGTGTCAAAAACCGCCTCGTCACCGTAGGTTTTCTGGACGAAGGGGACGTGCATGTGGTGATAGAAGTCGGCGAACCGCGCCTCGTCCTGGGTGACGGAATATTCCAGTTCCTGCCGCCGGATCTTGCGGAGGTCGTTCTTGACGGAATTATTGTTGATGGCTTCCTTCGTGACCGGCAACCGGACGCCGCCCGCCACCCAGATGGGGATGAAAAACCAGCCGTCCTGTTTCAACCACGCGAAGTGCGACTGGTTGGTCTCGACCGCGATGAGCGCACAGTGTTTCTCCGCCGCGAAACCGGGGTGGAAAACCTCGCGCAGCCTGACCGTTCCCAGATCCGTTTCCCGCCGGGAACCTTCAAAGGCCAGGCCGAGAAAAAAACTTTTGCTCGGGTTCGCGCCGCTGAACAGCATGGCGAGCGGCGGCCGGCCTCCGGTTTCAACCGACTCGACCTGGCCGAGCAAAATCTGGTGGGGCCGCAGCCAGCGCCGCAAGAGAATGAGCGGCTGGCCCAGCCGGAGCAGCCCCGGCAGAATCTTCCTGCGGAATTGGATCAAACCGTTGGTCCAGATTCCAAACCGGTGGCTTTGCTTGTTCATTTATTGCGAGCAATTTTTTTCAACCCTGCGCGCGTGTGGGCGACGGATGTTTTTTCAGGCAGGCGAGCAATCCGGGGTCGTCCACCGGCACGTCGTGATAGGCGCGGGTGAAATACGCGCTGTGCGGATCGCGCCAGGTTTCCTGCGGGAAATGGGCGACGAGCAGTTCTTTTGGCGTCCCGTTTTTGTGCGGCGGCGGCGTGGCGGTCAGTCCGTGATGCAGCGTAACGCAAAGGTCTTCGCCGACGTGCGCACCCAGATGACCGAGCGGCGTCGGGCGCGGGTTGCACTCGATGAGCCACGGCTGCCCCGCCACATCCAGCATGAAATCAAAACCGATCAGGCCCGTCAGGCCCCAGTGCTGGAGCAGCGTCGCCGAGGCGCGGCGCATCTCTTCGTTGCGCACAATGCGGATCACGCTGGCCGGGCCGTGGGCATCGAGATAGGTGTGCTCCACCTCGGCGGTCAGCGCCGCGAGCATTTTGCCTTCCAGCACCGCCGCGAGGCTGGTCGCGCATTTGCCGGTGATGAACTGGTTGACCGTGAGACTGGCGTCGCCCGGCAGCCAGCGGGCTTCCATCATGCGCCCGCGCAGCCGTTCGCGAAAAAAGCGCACGCGCGAGCCGAAGGTTTTTTCGTGGCGCAACGAGGCGAGCGCGGCGGGAATTTCTTTTTCGCCCCGGCAGACGGCCACGCCCTTGCCGCCGCTGGCATACGACAGTTTCAACACCACGGGAAAACCGTGCTCGCGGCCGAACGCCAGAATTTCCTCCGCCGAATCAATCGTGCGGCTGGCGGGCACGCGCACGCCCAGGCCGCGCGCGATCTCGGCCGTGCGCCGTTTGCTCAAGGCCTCGGCGGTTGAATGTGGATTGCCCAGCGAGCGCCGCAGCAAATCCACCAGCCCGCCCGCATCGCCCGCCGCCGCCAGTTGATCGTGGACGCGCGTCAAAAAAAGCGCGGTCCAATCGTCCATCGGCAGCAGTAAATCCGGCGGCCACGCCGACACGATGGTCTTGAGGCCGGCCAGGATGCCATCGCCATGGTTTTTCCCCGGCAGCAGAAAGAAGTGGTCGCGGAACCGGGTGTGCGCCAGAAACGCCCGCGCATGGCAGGCCACGCCCACCTCAAACCCGGCGGCCTGCAACGCGCGCGGCAGCCGTGACGGCGCCGGCCAGTGCAGTTCCAAACCGATGAGCAGGATTTTGGGACGCGATGACATTCTAATTTTGTCGGCTGGCTAAAATGGGCGGCTTGAACCGGCCAAAGCAAGACAATAGGTTTTATTTACAGCAGCCTTCAAGCCACCAGCCTGCTTTTGGAAAAACTGGCGGCTGGAAAATTCCACGGTTTAGAACCAGAGCGTGATGGCACAAAGGCTTTATTGCCAGTGGCCGGGCCGCGACCAATGCCGTCGCCGGGCGCAGCGTCGGGTGCATCGGGACACTGTTCTTGGCAAAGGGCAGGCTGGAAGCGCTGCCCTACATTACGGCGGCTTCGCCGCCAAAGTAGGACAGTGCTTCCAGCCTGTCCGGGCCAAGGGGAATTCATGCCGCAACAAAATTTAAGAACGATGTCCAGAGGCACCCCTCGCCAACAATTGCGCGCTTAAAAGTTTGATTTATCGGGCCGGGCAATTTTTAATGTGGCTTCAATTTTTTCGCCATGAACATCCACGAATACCAAGCCAAGCAGTTGCTCGCCAGATACGGCGTCGCCGTCACGCTCGAACTCCCCGCCAAGTCGCTCGCCGAAGTGCGGCCGGCGGCGGAAAAAATCCTGGCCGGCGGTGCTTCGCGCGTCGTCGTCAAATCGCAGATCCACGCGGGCGGACGCGGCAAGGGCACTTTCAAATCCGGCTTCCAGGGCGGCGTGAAGGTCGCGGCCTCCGTGGATGAAGCGGTTTCCTACGCCGAAAAAATGCTGGGCAACATTCTTGTCACGAAACAGACCGGCACGGAGGGGCGCATGGTGCAGACGCTGTTGATTGCGGCGGGCGCGAAGATCAAAAAAGAATTTTATCTCGCCGTGCTGCTGGACCGCGTCAATTCGCGTCCGCTCATCATGGCCAGCACCGAGGGCGGGATGGACATCGAGGAAGTCGCCGAGAAACATCCCGAGAAAATTTTCAAGGAGCACATTGATCCCGCCGTCGGCATCATGCCATTTCAGGCGCGCAAAATTGCCGCCGCGCTCGGCCTCAAAGGCGATTTGTTCAGCGCCGGCGTGAAGCTCATCACCGGCGTCTATAACACCTGGTGGGAATGTGACGCGGCGATGGTGGAACTCAATCCTTTGGCGGTTGTTGAATTGGCCGACGGCAAGGAAACGGTCGTCGCGCTCGACGCAAAAATTTCTCTCGATGACAACGCGCTGTATCGGCACAAGGATATTTTGGAGATGCGCGATTTGAACGAGGAAGCGCCGCTCGAAATCGAGGCATCCAAATTTTCGCTCAATTACATCAAGCTCGACGGCAGCATCGCGTGTCTCGTCAACGGCGCGGGTCTCGCGATGGCGACGATGGACATCATCCAGCATTTCGGCGGCAACCCGGCGAACTTCCTTGATGTGGGTGGCGGCGCGAGCAAGGAGCAGGTCACGGCGGCGTTCAAGATTATTTTGAGCGACCCGAACGTGAAGGGCATCCTCGTCAACATTTTCGGCGGCATCATGGATTGCAACGTCATCGCCACTGGCATCGTCGCGGCGGTGAAGGAAACGGGCTTGAAACTCCCGCTCGTCGTCCGGCTCGAAGGCAACAACGTCGCCGCCGGCAAAAAAACTTTGGCCGAATCCGGCGTGGCCATCATCACCGGCGATTCGATGGCGGACGCGGCGCAGAAGGTTGTGAAGGCGGTTGGGAAATAAAACAATGTAACTGAAAGGAAAAACTATGGCTTCAATTCCTAGCAAAGTCGCAAGCCGCTTGGCTGCTGGCATCAAGCGATTTCAACCAGTATTGATCGCAGCCAAGAACCGCGACGTAAATGAGTCGGACACAGTTATTGTTGTGACGGATATGCTTTCGGATGTTTTTGGTTACAACAAATACAGCGACATTACGTCTGAACACGCAATCAAAGGAACGTATTGCGACTTGGCTATTCACTGTGAGGAAAAGCTTCGGTTTTTAAATGAAGTTAAAGCGATTGGTTTGGAGTTGAAAGACCCCTACGTGAAGCAGGCGGTTGATTATGGCGCAAATCAAGGTGTCGAGTGGGTGATTTTAACGAATGGTATTCATTGGAGAATTTACCGCATAATCTTCGCCCAACCCATAGACCAAGAGCTTGTCTTTGAGTTTGATTTTCTCGCGCTGAATCACAAGAACGAAGAACACCTTGAGCTTCTATATTTGCTGACGAAGGAAGCCACTTGCAAGTGCGAGCTTGACGATTATCACGCGCAGAAACAAGCAATTAACCGATTTTCACTTGCAGCGACAATTTTGAGTGAGCCTCTCCTAGATGCAATGCGTCGCGAACTCCGTCGTCTTTCGCCGGGAATCAAAATCACAGTCGAGGAAATCGAATCAGTTTTGCGCAAAGAAGTGTTGAAAGGAGAGGTTGTTGAAGGGCATAAAGCCGACGAAGCGAGAAAGAGAATTACAAAGATGCAAAACAAGGTTTCAAAGAAGGCTGCAAAGGCTGGCAATGAATCAGAACCCATTCTAGCAAGCGGCTCTCCTTTGGCTGAAAATCAACCGTCTCCACAAAGCGCGGCTTCTTCAGAGCAACCGCCGCCTGCTTAATCGTCATGCTCAAAGTCACCGAAATCGCGTTCAGTTGCTACGCCGTCACCGACCCGCGCGCGCACAAAAAGTTGTTAAGGCTTTGGGCAAATGATAATTTGACCGCATGACGACAACGATTGAAAAAGAATTCCGTTCGCTGACGGTGGCCGAGCGCGTGAATCTCGTTGAGGAATTGTGGGAGCGGGTCGCTGCCGAGCCGGAGGCATTGCCTGTTCCTGACTGGCAAATCAAGGAGTTGGAGCGCCGCCGTCAGCTTTATCAGGCGAACCCGCAGCGCGCGATTCCGTGGCCGGAGGCCAAGGCGCAGATTTTGAAACGTCATGCGAAGCGTCGTCGTCCAGCCTGAAGCCACGCATGAAACCGACGATGCCTTTGGCTGGTATGAAGACAAAGAAGACGGCCTTGGATTTCGTTTTCTGCACGACCTTGAAACTGCCTACGCGGCCATCGCGCGGCGGCCGGAAACTTTTCAGCAGGTTCGCAGCGGTTTTCGCCGCGCGCTCATGGGGAAATTTCCTTACGCGGTCTTTTTTGAGTTTGACGAAAAACTGGCGGTGGTTCATTCGGTCTTTCATTGCTCGCGGAATCCGGTTGAACGGCAGTCGCGTTTGACGCTTGTGAAGAAAATCCTTTGAATTGATTTATGCTCAAAGTCACCGAAATCGCGTTCAGTTGCTACGCCGTCACCGACATGGCGCGGGCGCGGAAATTTTATGAGGACGTGCTGGGCTTGAAACCCACCATGATCGTCGGCGAACCCGGTGGCATGCAGTGGACGGAATACGAATTCGGCCCGTATGCGCTGTCGCTCGGCTGCGCGCCGGGAATGTTCAAGCCGAGTCCCGACGGCTGCTCCGTGGCGCTGGAGGTCGAGGACTTCGACGCCGCCGTCGCGCACCTGCGCGCGCATCATGTGAAGTTCCGCATCGAGCCGATGCCCACGCCCGTCTGCCACATGGCGATGATTTTTGATCCCGATGGCAACAGCATTTGCATTCACAAACGGAAGGCGAAGTGATAGGTTTTGCCCATGAATGCGACGCTTGAAAAAGAACTGGCCGGACTGACCCTTCAGGAAAAAGCGGAAGTGATTGATTTTTTGCTGCCGGAAGTGATCGGCAATGATGATGAAATTCCCGCCGAATTGCTGGCCGAACTGGAGCGGCGCGATGAGGCTTACGAAGCGAACCCGACCGGCGCGCTGACGTTGCGGGAATTCGACCAGAAGTGGTTTGGCAAGAAATGAGTTTGCAGCTCATCATCACGCCCGATGCCGACCACGACATTGATCACGCTTGCGACTGGTATGAAGAACGGCAGGCCGGAATCGGCCGCCGGTTCGTTTTGGCGGTGCGCCTTCGTTATGAGGACATTTTGCGCTCGCCATTGTTGCCGCCTGCGTTTGGCCGGAAAGCTGTCCGCAAAATTCGCGTCCCCCACTGGCCTTATTTCATTTACTATCGAATCATCAACGACGCTCAAATCCGCATTGTTGCCGTCATTCACGGCGCACGCGACCCGAAATATCTGAACTACCGACTCCGCTAAAAATCATGTCCATCCTCGTCAAACCCAACACCAAGGTTCTCGTCCAAGGCATCACCGGCAGCTTTGGCGCGAAGCACGCGCAACTCTCCATTGATTACGGCACGCACATCGTCGCCGGCGTCACGCCCGGCAAAGGCGGACAATTCTTCGAGCACGGCGGCAAGAA
>JAYVCM010000113.1:0-3128 GCA_043749955.1 Limisphaerales bacterium
TTTTTTCCGGGCGGCAGGATGCCGCCCTCTACGGCAGGCGGGACGCCTGCCGCTACGCAATTTCAAAAAAACACATCACCGTGTCGCCGTGCTTGAGCCGTTTCACTTCCGTCCACGGCGCGACGATTTCCAGCGTGTCGCGTTTGGTGTGGCCAAGCATAAATCGTCCGCCGGGCGCGAGCAGGTTCGGCAGGTTGGTATCGTCGAGCAACTGCTGCGCGAAAGAAGTCGAGCGGCGGTTCACATTTTTTTCGCCGTAAGGCGGGTCGGCCAGGATCAGGTCAAACTGCCGGCCGCTTTCCGCGAACTGCTGCATCACGGGAAAAACATCCTGCGTCCGGACTTCAAGAATTTCACCGTAGCCCGCCGCCGCCGCGTTGCTGCGGATGAATTCCGCGTGCCGATGCGATTTCTCCACACACATCACCGAAGCCGCGCCCCGGCTCAGACATTCCAAGCCCAGCGCGCCGGACCCCGCGAACAATTCCAAAACCGTTGCATCCACCACGCGGTCGCCGAGCGAATTGAAGACCGCCTGCTTGACGAGATCCGGCGTCGGGCGGACGTCGAGTCCCTTGGGAACCTTCAGAATCCGCCGTGCCGCGTTGCCGCCGGTGATGCGCATGAATTTTTTTAAGGTAGGGCTGACCTGCGGGTCAGTCTTTTTGTTTGGGCGGCGCGGCAGCGCCGCCCTACCAGATTATTGAAAAATCTCCGCGAGGAACGCCTTCATGTCCAGCCACGAACGCCTGTCCGCCTGCTCGTTGTAGGCCGCGCCTTTGGAGTTGTCGTTGCCGGCCAGCGGCTGCGTGAAGCTGTGGACTGCGCCGCCATATTTGTTGAGCCGCCAGTCCACTTTTGCGTCGCGCAATTCTTTTTCAAAGGCGGTCAAATCTTCCGCCTTCTCAAACGGATCGTCCGCGCCGTGGCAGGCGAGAACTTTGCATTTGATGTTCTTGCCGTCGGCCGGCGCGGGCGAATCGAGTCCGCCGTGAAAACTGACGACACCGTTCAGCTCCGCGCCGCTGCGCGCGAGTTCGATCACCGCCGTGCCGCCGAAACAATAGCCGATGGCCGCAACGCGACGAGGGTCCACGAGTTCATTTTTCTTGAGCGCGTCGAGTCCGGCGTTGACGCGGGCGCGGAGCAACGTGCGGTCGGTTTTATATTTCGTGGCTTCGACGCCAGCTTCCCTGGTGTTTTGCGGACGGACGCCCTTGCCGTAAATGTCCGCGCAGAACGCGACGTAGCCGAGCGACGCGAGCTGTTCGGCGCGATGTTTTTCATAGTCGGTCAGGCCCGTCCATTGATGCACCACCAGCACGCCGGGACGCGCGCCGGAAACGGAATCGTCATACGCCAGATAACCTTCGAGCGTCGTGTCGCCTTGTTTGTATTCGACGGACTGGGTCACAAGTTTCGCCTGAACCGAAACCGCGCCCGCCGCCACCAATGCCATGAGCAGAATTGTTTTCATGACGCTACTCTAATCGTTCCGGCGTCCGTTGCCAATGGGAGGAAATTTCCGGCGGAGCCGGGCCTTGAACCCGAAATCCGAAATCGAACCATGTGCGCACGGCCAAAGGCGTAGGGCAGGCTTATAGTCCCGCTCGGAGCGGGATGCCGGCGGCTTACCAGCCGCCGGTTTTACCGTGGGAAAAAGTGTGGGCCGCTTCCAGGGTGACACGGGGCTGGTAAGCCCCGTGAATCCCGCTCCGAGCGGGACTGTAAGCCTGCCCTACGTCAGCGGCGGCTAACTGACCTTGATCCGTTCCAAGGCGGCCCGCACGCGGCTGAATTCCTCCCGCGCCCGCTCGATCAGCGGCCGCGCGTCGGCCAGCATCCAGGTGGTGGCGGTCCGTTCGATTTCGTCGCACAGCGCGGCCAGGTTGTGGGCGCCGAGATTGCCGGCGCTGCCCTTGAGGGCCGTCGCGGTGCTGATGGTGCGGGCCAGGGACGACAGGTCGTTTTTGGAAATGGCGTCGCTCATGGTGTCGAGCTGCGCCGGGGCTTCGCGCAGGAACAGGTCAATCAACTCCACCAGCGGATCCGGTCTGCCGGGCATCCGCAACTGATGCAGGCTGGCAATGATGAGGGGATCAATGATCATCTCCATTTCCTTCGTCGCCGACTGGTCGGCCCGGGCGCGCAGCAGGGCGACTTCCAGTTCGGCCAGTTGCACCGGCTTGTTGATGAAGCCGTCCATGCCCGCCGCCGTGCATTTTTCCCGGTTGTCGGCCTGGGTGTTGGCCGTCATGGCGATGATGTAAACCCGTTGGCCCGCCGCCGCCTCGCCGGCGGTTTCCTGCTCGCGGTTGCGGATCTGCCAGGCGGCCTCATAGCCGCTCAAGACGGGCATCTGGCAGTCCATCAAAATAATGTCGTAGGGCGAGCGCGTGTGGGCCTCGACCGCTTGGCTGCCGTCCGCCACGGCGTCAGCGGCGTAGCCGAGTTTTTCCAGTTGCTTGAGCGCCACCTGCTGGTTGAGCGGCGAGTCCTCCGCCACGAGGATGCGCACGGGCCGGGTGGTTGACGTCTGCGGGTCGTTGCTGGTCGTGTTCATAGTCTTCACTCCGCTGGCTGACCGGTTTGGCAAAGCTGGCGCGGCGAACTGTCGCCGTCAAGCGGGCGGTTTCGCCAGCCGCGCTTTCTCCACTTCCAAAAATATTCTGGCTTCCGCAAAGGCGCGTTCCAGTTCGTCCAGTTGCGCGCCCGCCAATTCGGCTTTCTGTTCCCGCGCGGACGCTTCCACCTGCGCGGCCAGTGCCTGGACGCGGACGGCGCCGACATTGCCGGCGCTGGACTTGAGCGGATGCGCGGCCTCCGCCAGTGCCTTGAGATTGCCCGACTGCTGGGCCGTGCGCGCCTCGGCGACTTTTTTGCCGCCGTAGCTGCCGAACAAATCAATCATCTCCAGCGTGAACTTCTGCCCGCCCAATTTAAAAAGTCGTTCGATGGCCGCCGGGTCAAATGTGTTGGGTTCGTTCATATAAAAAAAATCAGGCGGCCGGGCCGTCCGGCAAAAGCCGCTGGATCGCGGCGAGCAAAACCGTTTCGTCCACGATGGGCTTGGTCACATAATCGTTGAAGCCCGCCCCCAGGTATTTCTCGCGGTCGCCGCTCATCGC
>JAYVCM010000114.1:0-5852 GCA_043749955.1 Limisphaerales bacterium
TGCGCGGAAAGTTTGGCCAGGTCGGGCTGCGCCAGCCACGCGTCGAAATCCGGCTGCGCGGATGTTTTGCGCGCCGCGATTTTTTGTTCCGCCGCCGGCATTTCATTTTGCAGTTGCGCCCAGCGCGCGTCCTCCTCCGCCTTCGGCACGATGATGACCGGCGGCGTGTCCTTCACATTGCCGTCCATCGCCTTCTGCGTCGTGTTGTTGAAAAAAGCGGAGAGCTGGTAAAATTCCTTCTGCGAGAGCGGATCATATTTGTGGTCGTGGCAGACGGCGCAGCCGGCGGTCAGGCCGAGGAACACCTGCGCCGTCGTGTCCGTGCGGTCGCGCGCATACAGCACCAGATACTCCTCCTCAATCGCGCCGCCCTCGCTGCTCGTGATGTTGCAGCGGTTGAAGCCGCTCGCCGTCTGCTGGTCGCGCGTCGCGCCCGGCAGCAGGTCGCCCGCAAGCTGCTCGCGCGTGAACTGGTCGAACTTCATGTTCGCGTTGAAGGCGTTGATGACCCAGTCCCGATACGTCCACATCTCGCGGTAGTTGTCGAAATGAAACCCGTTCGAGTCCGCGTAGCGCGCCGCGTCCAGCCAGTAACGCCCGCGATGCTCGCCCCAGTGCGGCGACGCCAGCCACCGGTCCACGAGCCGCTCGTAGGCTTCGGGGGACTTGTCGGCGACGAACGCCTCGACCGCCGCCGGCTCCGGCGGCAGTCCGGTGAGATCCAGGCTCAACCGCCGCGCCAGCGTGCGCCGGTCCGCTTCCGGCGCGGGCTTGAGCTTTTCCTTTTCGAGCCGCGCGAGGATGAAGTTGTCAATCGGATTGCGAACCCACTTCGGGTTTTTGACTTTCGGCGGCGGCGCCTGCACCGGCGCGATGAACGACCAGTGCGGCTGATACGGCGCGCCCCCGGCGACCCACCGTTTCAAAATTTCCTTCTGCGCCGGCGTGAGCACCTTGTGCGATTTCACCGGCGGCATCACGTCGTCGCCCGCGTCGAAAATCCGGCGGACGGCCTCGCTCTGCGCCGGCTGGCCGGGAACGATGGCCGTGGCGCCATCCTCCAGTTTCGCCGTCGCCTCCTCCGGTTTGTCCAGCCGCAGCTTCGCCTTGCGCGACCCCGAATCCGCGCCGTGACACACGAAACAATTCTCGGAAAGAATCGGCCGCACATCGCGGTTGTATTCCAGCGGCCCCGGCTTCGTCGCCGCGCGCGCGCCGGCGGCGGAAAGCAGGACGACTGACAAAAAACAAATCGCTCGTTGGGAACGCAGGGTCATGGAAAACGAAAGTTTAACCGGCGGCATCACGGCGGCACAATAATTTTTTCAAAAATTTACGGCTCGCCATTGGCCGGCTGAAAATTCCGCCGCCAGGGAAAACGACGCATCGCGGCGCGCGCCGCCGCCGACATTCCGCCGCTTCACTTCCAACCGAAAACCAGCAGGCAGACTCCCTGGCGCGGCACGTTCAATTTCACGGTCGCCCGGCCCGCGGTCACGCGGACGTTTTCCGCGTCGCCCGATTCCGTCAACTGCCCGGCCTGCACGAGCTGCGCGTATTGTTCGGACGTCGGCTGCGCGGGCGAACCCATCTGCTTCCACGCCTCGTAGGAATTGCCGTGCGCCGCGTCAATGCGGTATTGCACCAGCGTCGCCTCGCCGTCCTTCGCCGGCAAACCTTGCAACACCAGCTCGACCGCCGCGTCCGCGCCAGGCACGTCGTCGTCGTGATAATGCCAGACCAGCACACAGAGTTTTTTTCCATCCACACTGGCGATGGCGGACACATCCGGCTGCCCGCGCACGCCGCTTTTTTTCATGCTGTCGAGGGAGATGGCGCCGTCGCTGGTGACGGCAAGTTGTTGCCCGCCCATTTTGCTGAACATGCGGAACACATTCAGCACGGGCAGATCAATGCCGCCGCTCGCGAGCTGGCGGAACCCGGCGAAGAGCGGCTGCTCCTCAAATGTGAACGCCCACGTCAGCGCCGCGTCGAGGTTCACGCCGTGCCGCCGCGCCAGCTCCCACTGGCGCGCAAAGCTCGCCGCCGTGTAGCTCGAATACATCGTGGTGTTGCGATAGCCGAGCTGCGGCCCCTGGCACGCCGCGCAGCCGTCGGGATCGGATTCGCCGATCACGATGGGAATGTTTTTCAGTTCGGGATACGACTTCACGATGCTGAAGCCGGAATCAACCGCCTGCAACTGATTCGCAATGCCCATGCGGACATGGCCGTTGGTGAACGTGGGCGAACCTTTCGCATGAAACGCCACGAAGTCCAGCGGCGTGCCGATCTTGCCCGTCGCGTAATTCGTCCCGCGCAAACAATGCTCGATGAAATCGCGCGTCCATTTGCCGCCCGCGCCCGCCGCGTCCGGCCCGCCCACGCGCGCCGTCGGCAACGCGCGCCGCACGCCGTCCATCGCGTAGTCGTGCAGCTTGTGAAACTCCGCCGGCTTCGCCTTCCAGTAACTGCCGTTGGCCTCGTTCCAGACTTCCCAATACCACGTTTCCACTTCAGCGCGGCCGTAGCGCGCGATGCAATGCTTCACCCACTGATGGACGAGTTCGCCCCACTTCGCGTAATCCTTCGGCGGATAGGCCCAGCCGGTTTCGATGTCGCTGTATTTCGCGCCCGGCTGCCAGTGATGCTGATACGGCTGCGGATGGATGGACAACGCCTCCGGCATGAAACCGATCTGCGCATAGGGATGCACGCCGTTCGTCAGGTAGGTGTCGAAAATTTCATCGAGAATTTTCCAGTTGTAGATCGGCTTGCCGTCGGCGTCCTCCGAGTCAACACCGGTGGAACCCCACTTGAGCGCGGGCGTGCCGTCGCCGGAACAAAGCAGGTTGTGCGTGCGAAAAAAAACATCCCCGCGTTTCAGCGCGCCCAGTTCGCCGATGAGCTTCCGGCCGTCCTTCATCGTCGCGTAATTCGGCTCATCCGCGCCGAACATGCGCCAGATGGGTTTGAGTTCGCCAAGCGGCTTGGCGGCGTCCACGGTGATGGCGACGGGAAACGGCGCGGTGCTGGTGTCGGCCGCAATAATTTTGCCGGCAACCAAAATGGCCGCCGCGGCAAACATAATTTTCGTTTTCATGTTTTGAATCTTTGCGTTCGCTGCGTTCTTTGCGGTTAAATGTTTGCCGGTCAATTTTTATCGCGCAACACGGGTGGGAGCCGGTGCGGACGCACGTTGTCGAAACATTGGAGCATCGCAAAACGCCGCAGCGACGCGGGGATTCCCACGGCAGTAAAACCCGGATGCCCTGTCGCCGGAAACGGCCCGCCGTGGTTCATCGCCGCCGTGACCGCGACGCCCGTGGGCATCTTGTCGTTGAGCAGACGTCCCACGCGCATCCGCAGGAGCGGCGAAAGTTTGTCGTAGAGCGCATCGTCGCCGCCAGCCGTGTCGGAGTAAATGCCACCGGTGAGATTGCCTTCGAGCTGCTGAAGCACCGCAGCCGCTTCGTCCGCGTCGCGCACCACCACGACGAGCGACGCGTTGCCAAACGCCTCCGTCTGCAATTGTTCCGGCGCCGCCAAAAACTTTTCCCCGCTCACGCGCAGCAGCGTGTTGGCAAACTTGTTTCCCGCCAGCGGCGAACCGCCGGCGACGAGTTCCGCGCCCGCCGACTGCAAAACTTTCACGCTCGCCGCGAGATTGCGCGCCACGCCGGATGAAAGCAGGGTCGTCGGCGTGGTGCTTTCCAGTTTCGCCTTCACGCCCGCGATGAATTGTTCGGCTTCGTTGCCCGCAAATAAAATCGTCAGCCCCGGACTGGTGCAGAATTGTCCGCTGGCCATCAGGCAACTGCCGGTGAACTCCTCCACGATCTTTGCGCCGCGTTCCGCCAGCGCGCCCGGCAAAATCACGACCGGGTTCAAACTCGACATCTCCAGGTAAATCGGTTTGCCCACGGCGTCCGCAGCGTTTTTTAATTTCATTCCCGCCGCGCGGCTGCCGGTGAAACCGACCGCGCCCAGGCGTTTGTCTGCGACGAGTTTCAAGCCATCTTCCGGCGCGACATTGTAAATCATCTGCACCGTGGCGGGCGGCAAGCCGCTTTCACCCAGCGCGGCGAGCGCCTCTTCCGCCAGCAGCCGCGACGTGTTCGGATGACATGGATGCGCCTTGGCAATCACGGGATTTCCCGCCGCAATCGCCGCCGCAAAATCGCCGCCCGCCACGCCGTTGTATGCGAACGGAAAATTATTCGGACCGAAAATCAGCACCGGGCCGAGCGGCGCGAGCAGGGAACGGATGTTCAACTTCGCGTCAATCGTCGGCAACGCCCACGATCCTGCCAGCGCGGCGGCGGCGGCCTGGCGCAACTGGTTCGTGGTGCGCGGCAGTTCCACGTCGGCGAGGCGCGGCGCTTTCGGCAGCGCGGTTTCGGCGTGGGCGGCTTCAACGATTTCAGTTTTGCGCGCCTCGATGCGTTCGGCGAAGCGCGTCAGAAATGTTGCGATCGGTTCCGGCGGTGTCGCGCGCAAAATGTTCGCCGCGGCGGCGGCGGCGTTAAGCGCGGCGGCGCAGTCCGCCCAGGTGCTGATGGGAAATTCGGCGGAAAGCCTTTCGCCGGTCGCGGGATTTTCCGCCTGAAAAGTTCCGCTGGAATTCGCCGCCCGCCATTGGCCGGCAAGGAGCACAGGTTGGAGTGACATGATGGGACGATGTTAGCGCCGGGGAAACGCCACGACAACTGCCTTCACCAAAAACCCACAGCAGCTTTGGGGTTTCAAAACATTGGCTCCAGAAGCAGGACTTGAACCTGCAACCCCACGGTTAACAGCCGCGTGCTCTACCATTGAGCTATTCTGGAACGCAAATGGGCGCGCAATCTACAAACCGCCCGGCCTGCCGTCAAATTCATTCGTCAGCCTTTTTGGCAATGCCCGCAGAAAAACGTGCTGCGCGCCGCCTGCACCACCCGTTTGATTGGCAAATCGCACTGGACGCATGCCTTTCCGGCCCGGTCATAAACCCGCAGCCGTTCCTCGTAAAAATCCAGCGCGCCGTCGGCCCGGCCAAAATAAAACAGCCCGTCCGATTTTTTGCCGCCGGAAAAATTCAGCGGGATCGTGCTGCCACCCGCAATCGCCGCCGCCAAAACTTCCCGGATCGTGCCGCAAAGTTTTTTCACCTGCGCGGACGTCAGCCGGTTCGCCGCCCGCCTGGGTGAAATGCCCGCCCGGAACAAAGCCTCGCTCGCGTAGATGTTGCCCACGCCCGCCACCAGCGACTGATCCAGCAGCTTCACCTTCACCGGCTGGCGTGAGCGTTTCAATTCGCGCGCAAAAATTTCCGGCGTGAACTCTTCGTCCAGCGGCTCCGGGCCAAGTCTGGCGAGGGCGGACAAATCCAAGGTCAGCCGCCCGAAGTAGCGCGTGTCCTCGAACACAAAATTCCCCCGGTTCAATTCAAACACCACCGCCGCGTGCTTCGGCAGCGGGGCCGCCTTGCGCGCGACAAACATCCGGCCCGTCATGCCCAGATGCCCCAGCACGGTCACGGTGTTGCCCGGGGCTTTTGAGCGGAACTCAAACAGCAGGTATTTTCCGCGCCGAGAAAGGCTTTTGAATTTTGCGCCGGTGAGAACCCGTTTCAATTCCCGTTCCGAAGTCGGCTGGAGAATTTTTGCGCGGCGGACGCGGACGCGGCGGATGGTTTTGCCGCGCAGCACGCGGCGCAGATGGCGCGCGAGCACTTCGACTTCCGGGAGTTCAGGCATGGTGAAAATTTTCTAAAATGGTAGGGACGATCTGCCGCCCGCCCCAAACTTATGGGCTGTGCAGCAGCACAGCCCTACCGATATTCAGTTCGTCACCAGCGTCCCGATTTTTTC
>JAYVCM010000115.1:0-2716 GCA_043749955.1 Limisphaerales bacterium
GGGTGCGACGTTCTCGTCGCTCAACAAAGTTGCGAGCGTGGAACTGGTGAGGACGTTCGTCACGGTGTTCGCCGCGCCGTCCACGGTGAGGTTCATCTGCACGAACCGGATGCCGTGCGAATAGTCGGCGTAAGTTTCCTCATGGCCGTTGTAGGCGGGCTGGATGGGATCACCGTCGGTGTAATGCCAGCCGTAAATGACCACCGGCTTCGGCACGTTGGCATGCAGGTTGGAATATATCAGCGTTGAAATGATGACATCCTTTTTGTCGCCGCTGACGAGCGCGCCGAGCGGCTGCGCATTGGTTGTGCTGTCGCGTTGCGCGCGAACAGCGGTATTGTGTTGGGCGAAATAGGGCACGGTAATCATGTTTGAATTCGCCAAAATCGTTGAAGGCGGGAGCTTCACTGCTGCGTTGGTCCAGATCTGGTTGACCATCTTGCGCGTCGGCAACGTGCAGCCGATCAAATCCGCGAGCCGTTGCGCGAGCAGCGGCGTGGTGGGTTCGAGGAAATAATCCGTGTCCGAACCGATGGCGAGATAATCGGGCGTGACGTAATACGTCGCCGTGTGGCCGCCGGCGGAAACGCTGACGGGCTTCAACGTGCGCTGCCAGTTCGGGATATTGCCGCTGATGATCTGCGCATAAATCCAGTTCTCGCGTTCGTCGCGCGGCAAGAGCCAGACGATGTTCGTCCACTGTGAGGCGGTCGGGGCGTTCGTCAAACGTGCGGGGAGATTGAGCGTCTGCGCGTCCGTGGAAAGCACCGCGAGCACCGTGCAGAAAACGGCGCAGAGCAAGGCGGGGCAACGACAACGAGACATGGCTTTTTCCTTATTGAAACAATTCTCGCCGCGCGCGGAAAAATTGCAAGCCGCACGAAAGGACGGTAGTCCCTAATTTGGATTTTTAGGCGGTTGTCGGCTTTACTTTCGGTGGCCGGCATGAAATTGCGGCATGGACGTATAAAACCTTTCAGTTTTTTGTTGGGAAACATTCCAACACCAAATTGCTTGTGTATTCAGGAATTGAGAATTCTCGTTGGATTGACCCATTAAACAGGACTACGCATGACCCTCGAACAATTTTCATTCCCCCCTTCATTCCGGGAACGCCAATATCCATACCAACCATTTCCTTTTCCAGTTGCTCTAACGAAGCATTATTCCGAGCAACCCAATCACCTCTTTGGGGACTTGGATTTCCGACAATATCAGAACCCCAATTAAAGCTCATTGAATATATCCGCTCATTTGGATTTCTATCGGAAGGATCAGAAAGTTCAGGAAGACGAATCGGAAAGGAGATATATTTTTCGCAACCAAGGTTAGCCAGCCATGTTTTTTTATTGAAAAACCAAACGAATGCGCACCCCCGTGGTTCAGACTGGGATAAAATACTTTCATCAAAATTAGTGCCACGGATTTCAAGGAACACTTGGGCGGTGATTGCTCTAATTGGTTGGCTTGAAGGGTCGTTTTTGGCTATTTCGGCAGCGATTTTTCTGGCGTCAACATCTTCTTTGATAGCCAGCCCAGCCCCGAAAATCACTTCCCATACAAGTCCGGCCACCACAAGTCTGCCTCCCCAAGTTCTAATAGATTCAGAAAATCGGAAGTCAGAAATGTTTTTATACCAATGCTTTTCCCAGGACACCTCCATTGCAACTCCGGCCAGCACAACGAACGCGCCAAAGCTGGCTATCAAAGCAATCCAGAAAAGACTGAAAGATTCTGTAAAATTGATTGACGCAAAAATCATTTTGGCCAGCTTGTGAGAGGACTATTCGTTGTGTGGAATTTTGATCGTGCTGCCGCCGACGAATTCGCGGATGACGGCGTCGCCGGGAATGAAGTTCGTGTCCGCGACCTGCGCCTGTGTAAAACCTTCGACGGATTCGAGCAGCGACTTCACGCGGTCGTAGCGGATGCGGGCGTCGAGAAAACCGGCGAACGGCGCGAAATCCTCCGGCTTGGGCAACAGTCCACCTTCACCAATAAAAAACGGTTTCAGCGCGGCGAGATCGAACGGCGTCCCGCCGTTGACGACGTGGTCGGCAAGTCCCATGAGCGGGATGATGCTGAACAGTTCGCCGTAACGGACGTAATGCCAGTGCAAAAAAGTGGCGAGCGGACTGTGGTTGCGGTGTTTCACGTCGCGCAACATCCGGCGGACCAGCCGCGCGTCGGTGAACTGCGTCAGGCGTTGCGTGCTGCCGTCGCCTTCATAAAGCACATTCATCGCCTCGATGTAGAGCCGGAATTGCATCGAGCCATCAATGCCTTCGGTGATGGGCGGATAAAATCCGTGCAGACAGTCGAGCAATAAAATTTGATCCGGCTCCAGCTTCACCGTTTTGGTGCCCATGCGCCGGCCCTCCTTGAAACTGTAAATCGGTTTCTCCACCGTGTGGCCGTCGAGCAGCGCGCGGAGATGTTCGTTCAACAACTGGATGTCCAGCGCTTCGGGCGCCTCGTAATTCCGGTCGTTCAACCAGTCCGTCGGATGCTCGATGGCCGACCAGAAATAATCGTCCAAGTTCAGCATCAGGAAACGCAGGCCGTGCTTTTCCAATCGCTGCGTGAGCTTCATGGTCGTCGTCGTCTTGCCGGAGGAACTCGGGCCGCCCACCCACATCATGCGCAACTGGTCGCCCGCGTTCAGCCGAGCGACAACTTTGTTCGCCGCTTCGTCCAGCGACGATTCATAAACCGC
>JAYVCM010000116.1:0-3129 GCA_043749955.1 Limisphaerales bacterium
TCCTCATCACGCGCGCGGGCTACGTCGGGCCGGCGCGCTATCTCCTGCCGTTTTACGTCCTGCTCTTCATCCCCGCCCTGACGGGCGACACGCCGTCGGCGTTGACCCGCCGGCACTGGTGGCAACCGGCGGGCCTGCTGGTGTTTTTTCTCGCGATGCTCGTTCTGGTTCTGTCGCCGCAACGGCCGCTGTGGCCGGCCCAGTCCATCCTGCCATGGTGCGGCGGCCACGATGAGCAAAACACTTTGCGCCACCGGGCGCTGTCGGTCTATGCCATCTATGGCCGCCGCGCGAACAGCTTCGGCCCCGTCCTCGAAAAACTTCCGCCCGGCGTCACCACGCTCGGCTTCATGGGCCTGGACGAACCCGAAGGCGCTCTCTGGAAACCCTACGGCGCCCGCCGCATTGAAAACATCCTCGTCACCGACACCCCGGAATACTTCCATGCCCGCGGCATCCAATACGCGCTGGTGAACGCCGATTTCATGCGGCTGAACCGCAACGTGGACTTTGACGCCTGGCTCCGGCAAAATCGCGGGCGCGAGGTCGAGGCCTTCCAGTTGAAAATCCGCGTGGGCAAACCGGCGGGCGACTGGCGGCTGGTGGCCTTTTCCGAAAACTAAAAACATGTCCGGCCCAACCGAAATCGAATTCTCCATCGTCATGCCGTGCCTCAACGAGGCCGAGACGCTGGAAACCTGCGTCCGCAAGGCGTTGCGCGCGCTCGCGGAAAATAATATTTCCGGCGAGGTCATCGTGGCCGACAACGGCAGCACCGACGGCTGCCAGGAAATCGCCACGCGCCTCGGCGCGCGTGTCATCAACGTCACCGCCAAGGGCTACGGCAGCGCGCTCATGGGCGGCATCGCGGCGGCGCGCGGACAATTCGTCCTCATGGGCGACGCCGACGACAGCTACGATTTTCTCGAGGCGCCGAAATTTCTGGCGAAGCTCCGCGAAGGTTACGACCTCGTGCAGGGCTGCCGCCTTCCCGCCGGCGGCGGCACCGTGCTGCCCGGCGCGATGCCGTGGTCGCACCGCTGGATCGGCAACCCCGGCTTCTCGCTCATGGCGCGCTGGATGTTCCGCGCGCCCATCCACGACGCCTACTGCGGCCTCCGCGCCTTCCGCAAAGATTTTTACGAACGGCTGAACCAGCGCTGCACCGGCATGGAGTTCGCCACGGAAATGATTTTGAAATCCGGCTTGAGTGGCGCAAAAATTTCCGAGGTTCCCATCACGCTGCATCCCGACGGACGCATCACGCGCCGCCCGCATCTGCGCACCTTCCGCGACGGCTGGCGCACGTTGCGCTTGTATCTGCTGTTCAGTCCGCGCTGGCTGTTCGGCCTGCCCGGCGCGCTGTTGATTCTGCTGGGCCTGCTGGGCTACGCGCTCGCGCTGCCCGGCGTGACGATTGGCCGCGCCACCTTCGACGCCCACACGCTGCTATTCGCCAGCCTCGCGCTGCTGATGGGCTACCAGTCCGTGCTGTTCGGAATTTTCGCCAAAACCTTTGCCGTCAACGAAGGCCTGCTGCCCGAGGATCCCAGCTTCACAAATTTTTTCAAAGTGATGAACTTGGAACGCGGCTTGATCCTGGGCGCACTGACATTTGTTGGTGGAATTATTTTGCTGCTGGATGCCGTCTGGCAATGGCGCGCCATGCACTTCGGCCATCTTGATTACGCCCACACGATGCGCTGGGTGATCCCGGGGGTCACGCTTTCAGCACTGGGTTTCCAGACGATTCTGTCCAGTTTTCTGGTCAGCATGCTGGGCTTGCGCAAGCGCTGAAAAGATGAGTGTTCAAACCGCCAAATCCGAATTGAGCGTGGCCGTGGTGATTCCCTGTTATCAGGAGGCCCGCGCCATCGGCAAGGTCGTCGCGGACTTCCGGCGCGAACTTCCCGCCGCGAAAATTTACGTCTTCGACAACAACTGCACCGACGGCACCGGCGCCATCGCCGCCCAGGCCGGCGCCATCGTCGTGCGCGAGAAACGGCAGGGCAAAGGCTTCGTCGTCGCCTCCATGTTTGATTCCGTGGACGCGGACATCCTCGTGATGGTGGACGGCGACGACACCTACGAGGCCGGCTTCGTGCATGAACTGATGCGGCCGATTTTGCGCGGCGACGCGGACATGACCGTGGCCACGCGGCTCACGAGCCACGGCGAAAAATCCTTCCGCCCGCTGCACGTCCTCGGCAACCAGTCCGTCTGCGGCATCATCAACTGGATGTTTCACGCGTCGGTCTCGGACATTTTTTCCGGCTACCGCGTCTTCACGCGCGCGGCGGCGCGGCAGATCCCCATCACCGCGCGCGGCTTCGACGTGGAGACGGAGCTGACGTTGCAGGCGCTCTATCGGGGCATGGTCATCCAGGAAATGCCCGCGCCGTATCGCGCCCGGGGCGAAGGCAGCTTCTCCAAGCTGAACACGTTCAGCGACGGCTTCCGCGTGCTGCTGAAACTGTTTTTGATCCTGAAATCCTACAAGCCGCTGACTTTTTTCGGCGGCGGCAGCCTGGTTTTTCTCGCGCTTGGCCTGGCCGTCGGCTCGCGTCCGATCTACGAATTCATCCAATACCGCTACGTCTATACCGTGCCCAGCGCGATTCTCGCCGCCGCGCTGGTGCTGCTGTCGTTTCTCTCGCTGGGGCTGGGCTTGATTTTGAACAGCATCAATCTGCGGCTGCTCGAACTCGAAAAGCTGCTGATCAAAGGCGGAAATCGGAGACCGGAAACCTGAAATGAAAAAGACCAGACCACTTGCCCACGCCAGCCATGAAATCATGGCGCGGAGTTTTTTGTTTCAGGTTTCCGGTTTCCGGCCTCATCCTTCTTTTTGAAATGAGCAAGCCCGCCATCCAGGTCGAGAACATCGGCAAAAAATATTTCCTGCGCCACCAGCAGCAGGGCCGCCGCTACACGGCGCTGCGCGACGTGATTGCCGGCAAGGCGAAAGGAATTTTCAATCGCCAATCGTCAATCGCCAATCGTCAATCAGTCGAGGAGTTCTGGGCGCTCAAGGACGTTTCTTTTTCCATCCAGCAGGGCGAGGCCGTGGGCATCATCGGCCGCAACGGCGCGGGCAAATCCACCCTGCTGAAATTGTTGAGCCGCATC
>JAYVCM010000117.1:0-18462 GCA_043749955.1 Limisphaerales bacterium
AGCGCGACATAATTTTGTTGTTTGAACATCCTGCCGCTGCGGCAATTTCAGCCGCGTGCAGGTGAACGCGCCCGTCTCCGCCAAAAGGCTTCGACGCGGTCTGCGAGAAGAATCAGTATTTGGCGTTGGTCGCGACGCGTTTCAGGAATTCGATTTCCTGCAACACGCGCCCGGTGCCTTCGGCGACGGCGCTCATCGGGTCGTCGGCGAGATGCACGGGCAGGCCGGTTTCGCCGGCCACGAGCTTGTCAATGCCCCGGATCAACGAGCCGCCGCCGGCCATGACCATGCCGCGATCCACGAGATCGGAGGCGAGTTCAGGCGGACAACGTTCCAGTGTGATGCGGATGGATTCGAGAATGCTCGAAAGCGGTTCCTGCAAGGCTTCGCGGACTTCCTCGGAACGGATGTTCAGGGTTTTGGGCAGGCCGGAACCGAGGTCGCGGCCTTTGACATCCATGGTCAGTTCTTGTTCCAGCGGAAATGCGGAGCCGATGCGAATCTTGATTTCTTCTGCGGTGCGTTCACCGATCATCATGTTATAGGCACGTTTCATATGGGCGATGATCGTGGCATCCAGTTCGTCTCCGCCGACCCTCAGGCTGCGGCTGAAGACGATGCCGGCGAGCGAGATGATTGCGATTTCGCAAGTCCCACCGCCGATGTCCACGATCATATTACCCGCCGGCTCATGCACCGGGAGACCGACACCAATGGCCGAAGCCATCGGTTGCTCGATCAAATAAACCTCGCGCGCTCCCGCGTGCGTGGCGGAATCTTTCACTGCCCGTTTCTCCACTTCCGTGATGCCCGAAGGCACTGCCACCACGACGCGTGGCGCAATGAGTTTCCGGTGATGAACCTTTTGGATGAAGTGGCGCAGCATCGCCTCGGTGATCTCGAAGTCGGCGATCACGCCGTCTTTCATCGGGCGGATGGCCACGATGTTGCCGGGCGTGCGGCCCAGCATTCTTTTTGCTTCGTCACCGACGGCGAGAACATTGGTTGTTCCCGCCTGGATGGCCACGACCGAAGGTTCGCGCAGGACGATTCCACGATCCCGCACATAGACGAGGGAATTTGCGGTTCCCAGATCTATTCCAATGTCATTGGAGAACAGACTTTTGAATTGCTCTAGCATGAATGTGCCTAATCGCGGACAGTTAAAGCTCCGCCGTGTCAAAGGTCAAGCGATGAATGTCGCGCGGGCGATATAATTTGGAACGTCGGGCACCATCCCGGCTCGAACGGGGTCTCCGGTGCAAACTTGCCGGGGCGGTGCGCGGCGTTCCGTTTGCTCCTTGCTTCCACCAGCCGCACATTTTGAAGCTGGGAGTTCCGCCTTCAGTCGGTCCCCGCTCCGGCGGCAGCACCGGTGAACACATCTGGGGAAAGTTTTTGAAGGACTGCCGCGAGTCGGACGGGTGAGGCGACTGGCACCCGCAAACATCGCTTTCAAAAAATGGTTGTTTCAGTGAAGCTGATTTACTGCGACTATTGCCGCCAGGTTTCCGAGCATGAACATTTCATCCGCCATTTTTGACTGCAGCGCGCCGGACTTGGATTCGTGTCCGGACGAGTCGCTGCCGGAATTCGCCTTCATCGGCCGCTCGAACGTGGGCAAGTCTTCGCTGCTGAACCTGCTCGCCGGGAAAGACGCCCTGGCCCGCGTTTCGCCCACGCCGGGATTCACCAAGCTCATCAACATTTTCACGATGAACAAAAACTGGCGGCTGGTGGACCTCCCCGGCTATGGGTTTGCTGCCGGCGCGAAAAAGGACAGCGCGCGGTTCAATCACGCGGTGTCCAATTATCTCAAGCACCGGACGAACCTCTGCTTTGTCTTTGCGCTCATTGATTCCGAATTGTCGCCGCAGGAAATTGATGTGGAATTCGTAGAATGGCTCGCGCGCAACTCCTTGCCGTTCGTCCTCGTGTTCACCAAGACGGACAAGCTGTCGGCCACCACGGTGCAGGCGAACATCGCGGCGTTCATGGACCGCATCGCCGCCTGGTTCGAGCAGCCGCCGGCGACCTTCACCTGTTCGGCGACGCTGGGGCGTGGCCGGCAGGAATTGCTCGGGGTGATCGAGGAGGCGATGACGGCGATCGAGGCTCAATCCGGTAAAGCAGCGCCAGACGCGGCGGACGATTCCGAAAGTTTGCCCGCTCCCGACCGCAAATTGACCGGACGCGAAAACCGTAAAAAACGCCCCGACCTGGCGCGGCCGTGGTAATCGGCCGCAATTGTTCCGCACTCGTGCCTTGACTAATCTTCGCCGCCGAACTTCCATCATGACTATGAAACCATTTATTTATTTTTCGCTGCTCGCTTTGGTTTTGGCGGGCGGTGTTTTTTCCATTCAGGCGCAGACGAACGGTTCTTCGGCAGCGCCAGCGTTGAGCGCGACCGACCGGGAAAAAGCGACGCTGGAAAAACACATCAAGCCCATCATGGCGGCGTTGAACCTGGCCGATGCGGACAAAGCGGCGAAGGTGCGGGAGATTCTTGCGGCGCAGTTCAAGGCGTTGAGCGCGTGGCACGCGCAAAACGACACGCAGATCAAGGGGCTGTGGAATGAGTTCGATGCGGCGCGTTCAGCCAAGAACCCGGCCAACGCAGACGCCGCGCTGGCGAAGCTCGCCGACGTGTATTCCAATTTCAAGCCGCAGCATGATAAATTTAATTCCGATTTGTCGGCGCTGTTGACGCCAGAGCAGGTGGAGTCGGTCAAGGACGCGCTGACGATCAAGAAGGTGAAGGTGACCTACGATGTCTATCTTCAAATTTTCCCCACGCTGACGGACGCGCAGAAGGCGGTGGTGCTGAAAAATCTCAAGGCCGCGCGCGAAGAGGCGATTGACTGCGAGGCGATGGTGGAAAAATCCGCCTTCTTCAAAAAATACAAGATCAAGATCGAAGACGACTACCTCACCGCGCAGGGCTACGATCCGAAGCAGGCCCGCAAGGATTTCGCCGCGAAACAAAAGGCGGAGGCCCCCGCCAAAAAAGCCGCCACCGCGCCGGCGGACGACAAGAAATAGCGCGAGTTCTGGCTGGCCGGGTTTTACGGGTTTAGCGCTTTCTGAAACGCCTTGTCGCGCGCTGACTCAAAACTTGCACTCCGTTCCCGAATCAGGACGCGCCGCCCTGGATGAGGTTCACGAAGCGTTGTGCGTTGTCGCGGACGACCGGATTCAGGCTGGCGGGATTGAATCCGTGGCTGGCGTAGTAACTGTAGCGCGTGTTCCAGAGGACATACATGTCGAAGTCGGTCGGGACGCGATGGGCCTGTTGCTTGAACCGGGCGTAGTTGGCAGACCAATGCTGCTGGGCAACCTCCAGGGATGTGTCCGGATCCTGATAACTCCGCGAGTCGCTGTATTGTTTCCACACGGACGGCATGATCTGGTAGCGGCTGACTTCGCCGGCTCCGCCGATCTTGTGGTCACGGTTGCCCGTCTCGATCATGCCGAGGGCAAACCGGCGGCGCTCGTCGAGCACGCCGGGATTGGCTGCGGGCGGCACGATGACCGGCGCGGCCACGACCGGGGCGGCCATGAGCGGCGCCGGGGCGACCCGCGCGGGCGCGACCGGCAGGAAGGTCTGGGTCGCGGTGGTGGCGCGGGCATTCAAGATTGCGAACAGCCAGCCGCCCGTTCCGAGCAGCACCGCCGCAATGACGGAGAATTTAATCTGTGTTTTCATTTTTAATCTATCGGATCTATCGGCTGGCTCCAGCCAATCAACTTCCATCATATCAGCAATCGGCGCGCCTAAGCAACGGCGGCGACGGTTGAGTTATTCACAGGCCATTCACAATTTAGGCCGTGTTTATTGGGGTTTTTCACCTTGCGACGTGTTGGACTGGAACGGGTTAAAGCGTCGGTAATGCGGGCCGGCCATGGAATAATCAAAGGTTCTGGCGGATTTCCCGAATAAAATCAGGAGCGGGCCATCCAGCCGGACGGATTTATGGCGCTCAACCGGATGCCGAATTTGAAACCGCCGATGACGCGGAGGGCGCGGCTGGACAAAAACTTGGAGCCGGAACCTGCCGGAGGCGTCCGCCGCCCACGCCAACAATGAAACCCGCCCGGCTTTCGTGAAATCCCCGAAATCTGCGGTGCTTATTTCGGTTTTTGGTTTAACCTTTCGGGCATGAAACGGCTGGCCTTGGTCATTTGCTTCGCTCTGGCGCTGGGCGTGAGCGCTGCGCCGCTGGGCATCATCGTGCCGGCGTATTTTTATCCCGGCACCTTGTGGAACGGGCTGAACTTCGCTGCAGGCCGGGTGCCGTTGGTGGCCATCCTGAATCCCAACAGCGGGCCGGACACGGTGCAGAATCCCGATTACGTCGCGGCGGTGAACAGCCTGCGCGCCGCCGGTGGCCGCGTGATCGGCTACGTTTCCACGGCTTACACCACACGCAGCACCAACGCGGTGAAGACCGACATTGACCGGTATTTCAGTTTTTATTCCGTGGACGGCATCTTCCTCGACGAGTTCACCAATGACGCGAACACGAATCATCTGAATCATTACGCGGCGCTGTTTCAATACGTCCAGACCAAGGGCACGAACCTGCTGGTCGTCGGGAATCCGGGCATCAACACCCTGGAAGCCTATCTCACGCGGCCCACGGCGGATGTGCTGGTGACGTTCGAGGTGGACACGGGCTACGCGGGCCTCGTTGTGGACGGCTGGGTGACGAATCATCTGGCGCGGCAGTTCTGCCATCTGCCTTACAATGTGCCCTCCGCCACCACGATGACGAATGACGTGAACCTCGCCGTCGCCCGCAATGCCGGCTGGATTTATGTGACCGACGACAGCGGCGCAAATCCGTGGGACACCCTGCCAACTTATTGGACGAACGAGGTGAACTACGTCCGCGCGCTGAATCAAGCCGCGCCCGCGACGCAGTTGAAAATCTCCCGCCTCACCAACGGCGTGCCGGCCTTGCAGATCAACGGCGCTCCCGGCGCGTATGAACTTCAGGCCACGTCCAACTTGGTGAACTGGTCGCCCGTCGCGGTTGTCAGCAACACGACCAACCAGTTCAACGTGATGGATGCCGCCGCCACGAATTCGCGTCTGCGTTTCTACCGGACGCGGCAGTGACGCCGCGCTCCGTTCGTTCTTCACGTTCTCTTAAGGTCGGCTGGTGCATGGTGGACACATGAAAGCGAATCTCACCCGCAACGTCATGCGCCTCGCCGCAACTTTCACCTTTGCCATCAACCTCACGACCGCGTCCGCTGCGGTCGCCACCAACGCGACCTTGAGCCTCGCCCGGACCAACGGCGGCGGGATGAGCTTGAGCATCAGCAATTCCGGCGACCAGGCGTGGATCATCCAGAGTTCCAGCAATCTCTCGGGCTGGACGGAAGTGGAAAGCTGGAAAATTCACAACGGCAGCTACCATCGCAGCTATACGAATGCGACGAATGCGAATCTTTTTTATCGCGCCTTTTACGACGCCACGCGCCAGACCAATGCCAGCACCACGACGAACGCGCTGTCGTTGCCGGCGACGGCGTTCAACTACGCCGCGCCCGTGCTGCCGGCGAATTTTCTCGTGAACCCGGTTCTGGCCGAGGACAACAT
This sequence comes from Limisphaerales bacterium, assembly GCA_043749955.1. GTDB lineage: Bacteria > Verrucomicrobiota > Verrucomicrobiia > Limisphaerales > UBA11358 > UBA11358. The sequence goes on from JAYVCM010000117.1 coordinate 5,612, forward strand.
GCCCGCCACCAACACCACGACCGACAACGGCGCGACGCTGGGCCGCGTGCTCTTCTACGACAAGCGGCTCTCGACCAACCAGACGGTCTCGTGCGCCTCGTGTCATCAGCAGGCGAACGGCTTTTCCGATTCGCGCCAGTTCAGCGTGGGTTTCAACGGCGGTCTCACCGGACGCAACTCGATGGGCTTGAGCAATGCGCGCTGGTATCAACGCCGCCATTTTTTCTGGGACGAACGCGCCAACACGCTGGAAAACCAGACGCTGCAGCCGGTCCAAAACCCGGTTGAAATGGGCATGACGCTGGACGCGCTCACCAACCGCCTCGCCGCCGAGCCGTTTTACACGAACCTCTTCGCGAAGGCGTTCGGCACCCCGGCCGTGAACAGCGACCGCATCGCCCGCGCGCTGGCGCAGTTCGTCCGCTCCATCGTCTCGACGTCCTCGAAATATGACACCGGCCTCACGAATAATTTTGCGAATTTCACCACGCTGGAAAACCAGGGCCGGCAGATTTTTTTCGGCTTGAACGGCAGCAAGGCCACCTGTTCCGTCTGCCACTTCACGGATAATTTTGTGCAGACCGTCATCATTGACAACAACGGCCTGGAATTTCCCCTGACGGACAATGGCATCGGCGGTGTCTCCGGGGTGGCGTCGGAGCTGGGAAAATTCAAGGTGCCGTCCCTGCGCAACATCGAGCTGACCGCGCCCTACATGCACGACGGCCGCATGACGAACCTCGAACAGGTGGTGGAGTTTTATAATTCCGGCGTGGTCAGCAACGCGAATCTCTCGCTGCCGTTGCGCGGCCCCGGCGGGAGTCCGCTGCGGCTGAACTTCACCGCCACGCAAAAATCCGCGCTGGTCGCGTTCATGAAGACGCTCACCGACACGAACCTCGCGACGGACGCCACCTTGTCGGATCCGTTCAACTACGGGAATTGAAATCGAAGCCGCTCACTTGCCGGCGGGGGCGCTGGTGGTGGGCGGCGCGCTAAAATCGCGTTCGCGCTGAAGTTTTTTCACGGCGACGACCATAAACCCCACCGCCAGCACGAGGCCGAGCAGAACCATTCCCGCCGCAATCCACGGCCAACGGTATTTTTGCCTGGGAGCAACTTCACTGGGTTCGTCCATGGCGTGAATTCTCGCACAAACCCAGGTTTAAGAAAATGATTTCAAAGACCGGAGCCTGGTGCTTCTCTTCCGCGTCTTTCATGGTTTATTAAAAAAAAATTTCCGCTAAAGTGTCCGCCACGTTTGATGAAAGAGGCCGAAGCACCAGACAAGAATTCGCCAGCGGACCACTATGCCGTGTTCCGGCTACGTGATTTCCGGCTTTATCTCATCGGGCGGCTCTTCGCCGTCATCGGCCAGCAGATGCTCACCGTGGCCGTGGGCTGGGAACTTTACCAGCGCACCCACTCGCCGCTCGCGCTCGGCCTCGTCGGCCTCGCGGAAATGGTGGCGATGGTGCTCTGCACGCTGCCCGCCGGACATCTCGCCGACAACCTGAACCGCAAGCGCATCATCCTCACCGCGCTGCTCGTGAGTTCCACCGCCAGCCTCGGCCTCGCGCTGATCTCGTGGCAGCACGCGAATGTGAACTGGATTTACGCGTGCCTCTTCGCGTCCTGCGCGGCGCGGACATTTCTGTGGCCGGCCAGCTCTGCGTTTCTCACGAGCCTCGTGCCGCGTGAACTGTTTCCACGCGCCGTGACGTGGAACAGCGGCGCGTTCCAGCTTTCCTCCGTGGCCGGCCCGGCGCTCGGCGGTGCGCTCATCGCCATCCTGCACAATTACAGCGAGCACCCGGCGGCGTTCATCTACCTCATCAATTTCGGCACGGCGGCCATCTGCTTCTTCTGCGTGAAAGGCGTCCGCGCCCATCACGTCGTGAAAAATCCCGAGCCGATGTCGCTCAAAAGCCTCGCGACCGGGTTTCATTTCATTTTCTCGCAACGACTCATCCTCGGCATGATCACGCTGGACATGTTCGCCGTTTTTCTTGGCGGTGCGACCTCGATCCTCCCCGTGTTCGCGGCGGAAAAAGATTTGCTGCACGTCGGCGCGGAAGGACTGGGCTTGATGCAGGCCGCGCTGCCGCTGGGTTCCGTCGCTTGCGCGTTGTATCTCGCGCATCGTGCGCCGATGCAGAAGGCCGGGCGCGCGCTGCTCTGGTGCGTGGCGGTGTTCGGGCTGGCGACGATTGCGTTCGGGTTCTCGCACTGGTTCTGGTTTTCGTTCGCGATGATGTTCGTGTGCGGCGCGGTGGACAACGTGAGCGTCGTCGTGCGGCACACGTCCGTGCAACTGCTCACGCCGGACGAAAAGCGTGGGCGCGTCTCGGCGGTGAACAGCCTCTTCATCGGCACGTCGAACGAGCTGGGCGGCTTCGAGTCCGGCTTCGTCGCGTGGTTGTGCGGCCCGGCGGTTGGCAACGCCATCTCCACCGGCGCGATCATCTCCGTGGTGAGCGGCGGCATCGGGACCATCCTCGTGGTCATCGCCGTGGCGTATTTCTGGCCGGAGATCCGGAAATACGGGAAGCTGGCGTGAACGGAAATCGCAGGGCGAAGGTCGCGAAGCCGGCTCGCGTCACTGAAACCGGCGAAGACCTGATTGCCGCGGCCCGGCGCCAGCGTCTGGCGTCGGCCGTGGTTGAGCCTCGAAAAACTTATTTTGACGCCGGGTGGCGCGTGATAAATTCCCCGCATGTGCTCGCGCTACACCTACACGAAGGACGTGGCGAAGCTGCGGTTGCGTGAGCGGATTGAAGTCTTCGGCGCGGTGCCGCGCGCCAGCATCCGCCCCACCGACCTTGGCCCGGTGATCCTGCCGGAATACGACGGCTTCGCGTGCCGGGAGCTGCATTGGGGCTGGGGCGTGCCGTGGGATAAAAGCCCGCTCATCAACGCCAAAAGTGAAACGCTCACCACGCTGGCAACCTTCCGCCCGCATCTGGATCAGCGCTGCCTGCTGCTCGCGGATGGATTTTATGAGAAAGGCGTTTTGTTCCGGCAGCCGGGCGGCCAGGCGTTCTGCCTCGCCGGATTGTGGCGCGAGGAATCGGGCGTGAAAAAATACACGATGCTCACCACGTCGCCGAATGAGTCGGTGGCGAGGCATCATGAGCGGATGCCATTCATCTTGAAGCCGGAGCAGCATGACTGGTGGCTGGGCGGGAACTGGCAGCGCGTCCTTACCGGACCGGATCACGCGCCGCTGGAAACATTTCAGAAACAACCGGAATTGTTTTAGCTGGGACAGCCGTTGTCCGCGCGGCCGGGTAAGGTTGCGGGCATGAATGCCCAGCGCTGGTTCCAGCGGAAGGAAGATTACGCACCGCGCCCGACGCCGGCGGCCAGTCCGTTCCGCAAGTTCGAGGTGAAATGCGCGGCGTGCGGTTCGTATCAATTGCGGCTGGTCGCGCAACTGGCGGAGGATGCGGGCGAGCTGTCCGTGCTGCTGCTCTGCACCCGTTGCCGGCAACAGGAAATCCTGCCGGTGCGGTGAGTCCTTGCGGACGGCCAACATTCCACTTGCCCCAGACACCTGTTTGGGCAAACTCCGTTCCATGAACCCCAACCGGACCGGCGAACGGCGCTACACTGATGACCTGGACATCACGGGGATGACGGACTACGGCGTGAGCCTGAATGACATCCTGGGCGGCCAGGCCAACGGTTCGCCCGCGCTCGCCTGGCAGACGCACAATCGCGGGCAGAACATCCGCTTCGCCGCCGGCCACGCGAAATGGTTCAAGGGTTGCGACCCGGACGAAATGACCTTCCGCCACGACTCCATCCACGGCTGGGAATGAAAAATAAATTTTCCAGCGCGCGAAAAACTCCGTCCGCCTTCACGCTGATTGAACTGCTCGTGGTCATTGCCATCATCGCGATTCTCGCGGCGCTGCTGCTGCCGGCGTTGAGTGCGGCCAAGCAAAAAGCCTTCCAGTCGCAGTGCGCCAACAACCTCAAGCAGCTTTCCCTCGCGATTGTTTTGTATGCCGACGACCAGCACGACAAGCTGCCCGGCCCCGGCTGGCAGGGTTTGTATTACACCTACAACGATGAGACCGAGCGGATGCTGTTTTATCTCGCGCCGTATTTGAGTTTGCCCGCCGCGTCGGCAAATGTTTGCACCGGACTCGTCGCCATCTGTCCGGCCTCCTTGCGCTTGAGCCACGAACCGGCTGGCACGCCGCCGGAATCTTTGTCGCGCCCCGTCAGCTACCTCGTCACCGCCGGCGTGACGAATTCTGCGGACGACATCCTCACGCATCCGTTCGGTTATCCTTACTCCAGCAAATTTTACCGCGCCACGCGCGGGCCGGATGAAGCCCCCAAGCGGGTTCTGGAAATCAGAAATCCCTCGCAAGCCTGGGCGCTGACGGATGCCGACCAGCAAAACGCCTTCATCGGCGGACTGTATTTTGACCTGATTCCAAAAAGGAAAACCCACGGCCAGATCCGCAACCAATTATTCTTCGACTGGCATGTGGAAGCCGTGAAATAATCTGTTTCGCATTGCCAGAAAAAGGCGCTGGCCGCACGCGCCATTGACGGACAACCCCGCATCTCCGGCAAATTTTCTTTGTGTTCTTTGCGTTCTTTGCGGTTAATTTGCAGCCATGAATTGCATCGTCACCGCCGGGCCGACGTTTGAACCGCTGGACGACGTGCGTCGGCTCACGAATTTTTCCACGGGCCGGCTCGGCACGGAGCTGGCCAATTTTCTCACCGCGCGCGGTCACAAAGTCACGCTGCTCATCGGCGAGTCGGCGACGTATGCGGGTGAACGCAAGGCGCAGTCGGTCAAAGTTTTTTCCACCACGGCGGATTTGCGGGCAAAATTAAAATCGTTTTCCGGCAAGAAGGTGGACGCCATCTTTCACGCGGCAGCGGTGAGCGATTTCACTTTTGGAAAAATGTTCACGCGTGCGGCGGCGGGAAAGCTGAAGCCGTTCAAGCCGTCCAAAAAAATCTCCACGCGCGACGGCAGCCTGTTCGTGGAACTGGTGCCGACGCCGAAGATCATCGCGGAACTGCGCGGCTGGTTTCCGAAAACAAAAATCGTGGGCTGGAAGTTTGAGGCGGATGGACGGCGCACCAACGCCATCGGCGCAGCGCAGCGGCAGATCGTGGATTGCGGCACGGACGCCTGCGTGGCGAACGGCCCGGCTTACGGCAAGGGATTCAGCCTCGTGTCCGGCGGCGGGCAGAAACATTTCGCAGACGCGGGGAAATTATTTGGGGCGCTGGAGAAATTTCTGCGCGGATAATCCGCAGTGGTAGGGCGGTGCTGCCGCACCGCCCAAACTTCCCGCCAGAACCAGCGCAGCGAAGTTCTGGCTTTCCGGTCACCGCACCGGATTCCGTCAGTCGCGCCACGCTGGCTGACGGGGAGAATGGGCTGACCGGCAGGTCAGCCCTACCGGTTTACGCCTCAAAATTTTTCAACTGCTTCAGCCCGATCTTCATCGGCAGCCAGCCGATGATCAAAGACATCAGCACAAACCCGATGATGCTGCTGACCGCCCAGTCGGTGTGGGCGTGATAGCCGCCGCCGCCCAGCACCAGCAAGGCCAGCGAAGCGATGATGTAAATGGAGCTCAACACAAAACACAGCGTGCCGCCGAAGCCGCTGACGATCTTGTTCGGGTTGGTCTCCTTCACGTTCGGGAACAGCACGCCGAGGCCGATGGCGAGGCCGTTGAGCGTGAAGGTCATCACGGTGATGACCGCGCCGAAAAACGCGACGTCGTCCCACGGCATTTTCAGCAGGTAGCACGAGAGGATGACGAGGCCCAGGGTGATGACCAGCGAGAGCGTGCTGGTGAGCCAGTATTTGGTTTTGACGATGCGCTCCAGCCCCATCGGCGACATGCCGACAATCCAGAGCCGCCGGCCTTCGAGGGAAAATTGCGGGAACACAAACCGCGTGGTGACGGAGGCGAGGTTGAACGCGCACGCGCCGAGGTTCAGAAACGCGACGGCGTGGATCCAGAACGGGCTGGTGAGCTGGTGCGTGAAGTTGCGGAGGTTGATGATGTAGGCGCCGAGCAGGCCGAAGAACATCACCGACTGGCCCCATTGCGTGGTGTCGCGCCAGAACATCCGCAGGTCTTTCACCGCGATGGCCCGGGCGTCGGGCCGGAGGAACGGAATCTTGTCGAACAGCCGTTCGAGAAAACCCGGCGTGCGGGAATTTTTTTCGGCGCGCGAAAAACTCAAGTTAAGCCCGCCGCCCGACCGGCTTTGCACCGCCGAGGCGGTGTCGTAAAAGAGATTTCCGAACCGCGTGAAGGCGATGCCGCCGAAGAGCAGCGTGTAGCTCAACAGCACCCCCGCAAAAAAAATCGCGCTGCCGACGATGCCTTCGGCCCATTGCAGCACCGCCGAGGAGAGCCAGTAGCTTGGCAAAAACGGAAACATGGTGAAGCGCGTTTTGGCGAGCAGCCGGTCGAGCGCCTCCAGCGTGCGCTTGTCGAGCAGGTCGTCGTCCACCGGATTCGTCTTCCACCAGAACGCGACGAACGCCAGCAGCACCAGCGCGAACAGCAGCAGCATGATCTGGAAACTTTTCCGGTCCAGATGCCGCCCGATGCCGATGGCCAGCGCCGAACCCAGCACGCCCGGCAGAATGATGAACAGCCCGATGAGCAAAACCGTCAGCGGATAAAAATGCCACGGCACGTCGCGCACCAGGCCGAAGGCGACGAGCAGCGGCGCGATCAAAAATAAAAACGCCCATGACGCCAGCACGGTGGACTCGATGAATTTCCAGTTGAAGATCGTCTGCGTGGAGACCGGCAGCGACAGCAGGAACGCCGTCTCGCGGTTGCGGAACAAATTGGTGTAGGCGATGACGAGGTTGCTCAACAGCAGCAGCGCGAACAGGAAGGCGAACAGCGTGTAGAGCAGGCGTTCCGTCAGCACCGCGCCGAGGCCGGGAAACTTGGCGATGAATTTCATCCCGTGAAAAAACAGCTCGAACGCCAGCACGAGATAGCCCCCGATGAAAATGGCGATGATGCCGGTGAGCAACCGCGATTGCTGCCGGATGGCCAGCAGCCGCCGCCAGCCGTGGACGGCGTTCACGCGCAGCAGCAGGAGCAGCGGCGAAGTCGCGGATTTGGCTTTGGGTGCAGACACTGCGCGGAAACTAACGGGAAAAGAGTTTCTGCGCAACTTCACTGCGAATGGCGCGCGGAAATTTGCAGGAGACGACGTAAGGAGTCTCTAACTTTTTTGAAATGAGCCTCGTCACCTCGGCTGCTACAAAATTTCACCCGCGCAGCTTGCGCACGTCCACCGCGTCCATGCCGGCGGAGCGGATGGCCTGCATTCCCAGATCGGTGTCCTCGTAGGCGCGGCAGAATTTCGGGTCCACGCCGATGCGCCGCGCGGCTTCGAGAAAAATGTCGGGCGCGGGCTTCTGGTTCGTCACCATTTCGCTCGTCACCACGGCGTCAAACAGATGCCGGATTTTCAAATGCTCCAGCACGCCCACGATGATCGGCTGCGTGCCGCCGGACGCGACGGCCATCGGGATTTTGCCGTAGTTCGCCCGGGCGATTTCCACGACGGCATGGATTGGCTCCACCGTCGCCATCAGCGGCAGATAGACGTTTTCCTTTTCGTGCGCGACGGCGATGTGGTCGAGCGAACGGCCCTGTTCCTCCGCGAGCATTTTCAAAATGTCGCGCGACGGCACGCCGCCGAGCGAATAAAAACGGTCCTCGGGAAAATGCAGATCATGGCGCTGCGTGATCATCTGCCACGCGCGCCAGTGCAGCGGCATGGTGTCGGCCAGCGTGCCGTCGCAGTCGAAGACGAGGCCCTGGGGTTCAAAATGATTTGGTTTGGTCATGTGGTGATGCGTGGGAAGTGACGAGTGATGCGTGATGCGTGAAACCGAATTCACGCATCACGTTTCATTCAAGTTTGCAAAGCGGCCAGTTTTTCTTCCATGTCATGCGTCATCAGCGGATCAATCAAGCCGTTGAGGTCGCCGTCAATGAAGTTGGAAAGATTGTAGAGCGTGACCTCGATGCGATGATCGGTCACGCGGTTCTGCGGAAAATTGTAGGTGCGGATTTTTTCGCTGCGGTCGCCGGTGCCGATCTGGTCTTTGCGCTGGGCGGCGTATTTGGCGTTTTCCTCGGCAATTTTCCGTTCGAGCAAGCGCGAGCGCAAAACGGTCATGGCCGTCAGCCGGTTCTTTTGCTGCGACCGTTCGTCGGCGCAACGCACGATCAATCCCGTCGGCTTGTGGATGATTTGCACGGCGGAATCCGTCGTGTTCACGCCCTGCCCGCCCTTGCCGGAGGCACGGCAGCAGTTGATCTCGATTTCGTCGGGCTTGATCTCGATGTCCACTTCCTGCGCCTCGGGCAAAACGGCGACGGTCGTCGTGCTCGTGTGGATGCGGCCCTGCGCCTCGGTGGCGGGCACGCGCTGGACGCGATGGACGCCGCTCTCGTATTTCATGCGCTTGAAAACATCCGTGCCGTTGACCTGAAAAATAATTTCCTTGAAGCCACCCAGGTCGGAGGAATTGGAATCGAGCGTCTGAACTTTCCAGCCGCGCGTCTCGGCGTAGCGGCAATACATCCGATACAAATCGGCGGCGAACAGCGCGGACTCCGAGCCGCCCGCCCCGGCGCGGATTTCCACAATCGTGTTGCGCGAATCGGTCGGGTCCGGCGGCACGAGGCTGAAGTGGATTTGCTGCCCGAGTTTTTTCTCGTCCGCTTCGAGCCGCGCGATTTCGTCCTTCGCCATCCCGGCGAGTTCGGATTCCGCCGGTTCGCTTTTGAGCAGCGCGCGGTTTTCGTCGAGCTGCGCGAGCGTCTTCAAATACTCATCGCCCGCCGCGACCAGCTCCTTCAGGCGGGAGTATTCGCGCGACAAATCCTGCGCCGTTTGCGGATTGTCAAAAACCCTGGCATCGCTCAACAAGGATTCGACCTCGGCAAAGCGTTTGCGGAATTGTTCGATGTGCGGCAGCAGGTTCACGGGTGATGTTCAACCACGGGCAAATACGGATTTATGGATAATTGGATTGGTGGATGATTGGATGCGCGCAGCTTTGCCCCATCAATCCATTCATCCAAAAATCCAACAATCCGCGTCTCGTCAAAAAACGAACCGCCCGCAGCGCCGAAGATGGTCCGGCGCTGCGGGCGGTGTGGGGAAAGCGGCTAGACTTTTTTCTTTTTGACGGCGGCGGCGGCCTGGGCGGCGGCCGTTTTGACGGCGCGCTGCTGGAACTTGTCCACGCGGCCGGCGGTGTCCACGAACTTCTGCTGGCCGGTGTAAAACGGATGGCAGACGTTGCAAATACCCACGATGACGGTGGACTTGGTGGAGCGCGTCTTGATCACGTTGCCACAGGCGCAACGGATCTCGGCGTCCGCATATTTCGGATGAATGTCAGCTTTCATAAAATCAAAGGGTGTGAACGATAGCATTTGCCGTTTGGATGACAAGACGGAATTTCAGGCCGGAACGGTTGCGCACGGCGAATTCATGAAGCCGTTTGGAAGCTTGGCTGGCGGGCCTGCAGGCAGCGGATGGCATAGCGATGATGTTCGGCGTTCAGGGCGGTGAAGAAGTCGGTGGTGGTTTTGGGTTTGGGTTTCTTTTGCCGGCGGCGCCAGTGCATGAACAGGCTGTTGCTGAAACGCCGGAACATCCCGATGACGCGCATGGATGACGGCGTGCGCACCCGGCACTGGTCGTCGAGATGCGAGACGTCCAGGCACTGGTGCCGGCCGCTCTCGATGCCCCAGGCGGCGCGATTGTCTTTGAGCCAGCGGGCGGCGGTTAACTCCTCGGGCGGCAAACTGGTCACCAACGCGACGGTTTCCGGGGCGTGGTGGCGCAGGTGGCGCCGCAGGAGCGCGATTTGTTCGACGCCGGGAAAATCCACCGCTTCGGGGGTCGCCGCGCACGCGCGCAACACGCGCACTTCGAGTCCGCCTTGGTTGATCTCACGGCTGCCCGCCAGCGTCGCCGTCGCGTCCCGAGGGGGAAAAATCCGCTGGCGGAGCGGTGACTGATTTTTCGATGTTCGCCCGCACGGTGGGCTGGTTGTCTTTGACGGTGAAGAGATAATCGGCCCCGTGTTCGAGCACCAGCGCCCGCGCCGTCTGGTCCTGGGTGTGGAGGGCGTCCAGGCTCACCCGGCGTCCGTCCAGTTCGAGCCGGGCGAAGAGTTCGCGGGCGACGGGGATTTCGTTGGTCTTCGCATCGACCAGCGCGCTGCCCAGGTAATGCTGGCTGGGCACGGTGACGGCGGTGAGCACGGCGTGGCCGCCGCCGTGCCGGGGTTCTTTGCCGTCGAGCACGATGAGTTCGTCGCACGGGGCGGGGCCGCGGAGTTGCTCCTGCATTTGCAGAAAGATTTTTTCCAGCGCGTCGGCGTCAATCCGTTTCATCAGGCGGCAAAAGGTGGGCTGGCTGGGCGCGGGATAACCGCCCGGTTGGCGGCGCACGCCCAGGGCGCGGCGCTGGCCCTGGCTCAAACCCTGGGCGAACTTGGCCCACTCTTTTTGGCCTTTGGGCGCGCCGCACAGATGGGCGAGCACGCCGATGGCGACCAGCGTCCAGAGCGGATAAATGCCGATGCGCGCGCGGTAATCGGGCAGGCCCTTGAGATATTCGACGAGCGAACGGATCGACGCCGGGCGCTCGGGGCTGCGCGGGCGCGTCCGGGCTTCGACGCCCGCCAGCGCGGGTTTGAGTTTGTCCGCCTGGAGGCGGCGCCGGGCCTTGCGGCAGAGTTCGCGGGCAAAGAGGCGCTTGGGTTTCTGGTGCGCCACATAGAAATCGCGCCGCACGCGGCCGAAGCCATCGGTCGCGCCCAGTTCGACCCAGCCATTGGCGGTATAGACGGTGCCGCAAAACTGTTCGGGATCGACGAAGGTTTCGACGAGCAACACGCGATGGCCGTAGCGCCCCTGCCAATCCGCGCTGAGGCGGTCGAGTGTCAGCCGCAGCGAACGGGAGCCGAGGTTGGGAAAAGTTTTGTGCGGCAGGAGGAGGAAGCGGCAGTTGTTGACGACGAGCGACAGCCGGCGGCGGCGTTGCTCCTCGCTCCAGCCGATCCAGCGGTCGCGGGCGCGCAGCCGGCGGGAGGCGGCGCAAAAGACCAGCACGCCGAGCCAGTCGCCGCCGCCATCGGTAATGGCGTAGAAAAGCTGTTCGCCCACGGCACGGACGTTGCCGAGGTAATGATGCTTGGCCAGGAGCCGGCGGGCGCGGGCGCGGGCTTTGGTCGTGGAGAGGAGCTGGCATTGCACCTCCGCCAAGGGGACGGAGACGGCGGTTTTGGCGGCACGAAAAGGTTTCGACATGGCCGGAGTCTGAAAAACTCCGGGCGCCATGTTCAGCCAAATGCATCAACTCACTTGCCAACACTCACTTGCCACGCCAAAGGAATTTTCCGTGTTTTATTGGGAATGTCCGGCAATTCGTGCATTTGGACCCTGTTCCGCCAAAGAGGCGCGCGCATCCCGGCCGCCCGGCGTCATTTGCTCAAATAACTTTCGCCGGCCCCGATTCGCACCGATGAGGGAGCGTGCGTTGTCCGCGCTGCCATCATTTCATGAGCTGCCCGGATTTTGATTTCGCCAGTTGAGACATCTGCGGCCGGCACGGCGCAAAACTGCGGTCAGATGAATTCCATCCGCTCGAACCGGCCAGTCAGTTCGCGTTGCAGCGACGCTTCGCCGAACACCGCGCCCGCCGCGTTCAGCAGCAGTCCGCGAATCTCGGCGGGTTTGAGTTTGTATTCGCGCGCGGCCAGCTCGAATTCGTCGGTCAACGTGATGTTGCTGATGGCGGGGTCGTCCGTGTTGAGCGTCACGCGGACTTTTTCGTCGAGAAATTTTTTGAACGGATGCGCCTGCGCCGACGGCACGGTGCAGGTTTGCAGATTGCTGGTCAGGCAGATCTCGAACACCGTTCCGCGATCGCGCACGGCCTTGAGCAGTTCGGGATCGTGTTGTAGGCTCACGCCGTGGCCGATGCGCGTCGCGCCATGCGTGAACACCGCCTCGCGGATGTTTTCCGCATTGCCGCCTTCACCGGCGTGGATGGTGATGGGAATCTCCAGCTTGCGCGCGAGCGCGAACGCCTCCGCGTGCGGCGCGGCGGCAAAATGATTTTCGTCCCCGGCCAGGTCAATGCCCACGACGCCCCGGTCGCGATACTTGTGCGCAAGCTTCACGGTCTCGACATTTTCCTGCACGGAGACGGAGCGGTAGCAGCAGAGAATCGTCCCGCAACGCACGCCGAAATCGCGCTGGCCACGGCGGAAACCTTCCAGCGCGGCCACGACGGCGTCTTCCATCGTGAACTTCTTGCTCGCGGCAAGCACCGGCGCAAAGCGCGCCTCGAAATAGATCACGTTGTCGCGCGCGCAATCCTCGCACAGCTCGTAGGCGATGCGTTCCTGCGTCTTCGCGAACGGCAGGATTGGATAAAACACCTCGAAGCGTTTCAGAAAATCCGTGAGGCAGCGGCAGTCGCGGTTCACCTGCACGAATTTCGCAAGTTCCTTCGGGTCGTAGCTCGGCAGCTTGATGCCCAGTTCATCGCCCAGCTCGGCAATCGTCGCGACACGGATCGCGCCGTCGAGATGTAAGTGCAGGTCAATTTTGGGAAGCTGTTTGAAGTTCACGGCGGGAAATCATTCACCGCTGGATTTTTTCGCGGCGATGTCGCCCGCCGAACGCAGCGGCGGCGCGTGCAGCTTCTCGTATTCCACGCGGAAATTTTCCAGCAGCGGCAGTTCGATTTCGTCTTTTTTCCGGCCGCTGGCGCGTTTGCTGGCG
>JAYVCM010000118.1:0-7463 GCA_043749955.1 Limisphaerales bacterium
ATTTTCGCATCCGCCTTCCCGAAATTTTCCATGACGCCGTCCACGGTCGTCAGGATCACCAGCAAATCCGCCGGCAACAGCGAGGCGACCAGCGCGGACAATTTGTCGTTGTCGCCGAACTTGATCTCGGTGAACGACACCGCGTCGTTTTCGTTGATGATGGGGACGACGCCGCGGTTGAGCAGGGTGACGAGCGTGTTGCGGGCGTTCAGATGGCGCTCGTGATGTTCGAGGTCCTCGTGCGTGAGCAGCACCTGCGCGACGAGGATGCCGTGCGCGGAAAAAAGTTTGTCGTAGGCCGCCATGAGCCGCGACTGGCCGACGGCGGCGCAGGCCTGTTTTTCCGCGAGGTCCGTCGGCCGCGCATCGTAACCGAGCGCGCCCATGCCCGCGCCGACCGCGCCGGAGGTGACGAGCACGACTTCCTTGCCGGCTTGTTTCAGCGCGGCGACCTGCGCGACGAGCTGCGCCAGTTGCGCCGGGTCAATCAGCATGCGGCTGTCGGTGAGGACGCCGGTGCCGAGCTTCACGACGATGCGCGAAACGGATTTGAGAGAGTCACGATGCACGCGGGGAGGGTAAAAAAATTTCAGCGCGCGGAAAATGTTAAAATGCGGGGCGCTTGGGGCGGAGCGCGGCTGTATCCCGCCGGGCGGGACCAGCCGCAGCCGCTTCGCATCGCCAGGCGCGTTGGAAAAAGAACGCCACGCGATTGCACCACGGGGCTGGTAAGCCCCGTGAATCCCGCTCCGAGCGGGACTGTAAGCCTGCCCTACGTCAGCGGCGGCGGCGGCTTCGGCGTTCGGGTTAAGCCGTCCTCGTAATCGAACCTTAAAAAAATTCGAGGACGTGAACGCGGACGAGCTGGCGGAAAAATCAGTTTTCATCCGCGCCGGACTGTGTGAATCTGTGGCGAAAGAAATGATTCATCCGACCGCCATCATCCATCCGCGCGCGAAACTCGGCGCGAACGTGCGCGTCGGGCCGTATGCCGTGATTGAGGCGGACGTGGAGCTGGGCGCGGATTGCATCGTCGGGCCGCACGTATATCTGACGGGCGTCACGAAGATCGGCAATGGCAACAAATTCCACGCGGGCTGCGTCATCGGCGACGCGCCGCAGGATTTGAAATACCAGGACGAGCCGACGAATGTCCGCATCGGCGATCACAATGTTTTCCGCGAACACGTCACCGTCAACCGCGCCACCAAGCCGGAGGAGGCCACGGTCATCGGTTCAAATAATTTCATCATGGCCGGCGCGCACGTCGCGCACAACTGCGTCGTCGGCGACCAGGTGATCATCGCCAACGGCGTTTTGCTCGCCGGCCACGTCACGGTGCAGGACCGGGTTTTCCTTTCCGGCAACTGCGTCGTCCACCAGTTCTGCCGCATCGGCACGCTGGCGATTGTCCAGGGCGGCGCGGGCATCGGCCAGGACGTGCCGCCGTTCACGGTCGCCCAGCACGGGCTGAACCTGCTCTGCGGCTTGAACATCATCGGCCTGCGCCGCGCGGGTTTTTCGCCGGCCCAGCGGCTGGAATTGAAAGCGCTCTACAAATTTTTATTTCGCAGCGGAAAAAATCTGCGCGCCGCCGTGGCCGAGGCGGCGGGAAAATTCACCAGCCCGGCGGCGAAAACTTTGCTGGAATTTTTAACCGGCGCCAGGCGCGGCGTGTGTTCGGACAGCGGCGCGCGCGACGGGGGAGAGGACTGATATGCACTACACGATTGTCGGCAACGACGGCAAGACCTACGGCCCGGCGGACGCGGAGCAAATCCGCCAGTGGATCGCGCAAAAACGCGCCGAGAGCCGCACGCCCGTCTTCGTGGCGGGCACGACGGACTGGACTTTTCTCGGCCTGCTGCCGGAATTCGCGGCGCAATTTTCGGAGACGCCGCCGGTCATCGCCGCAATGAAACCGGGGGCAACCCAGCCGCCAAGAAACAATCCGCTCGCGGTGTGGGGCCTCGTCTGCGGCATTCTCGCGTGGGCGTTTTGCTGCTGCTGCATCCCCTTCAACATTCTGGGGCTGGTGTTTTCCATCATCGCGCTGGTGCAGATCAACGCGCACCCGGACACGCAGGACGGACGCGGCCTGGCCATCGCCGGCCTGGCGCTCTCCGCCACGAACCTGCTCTGGTGCGGCGGCCTCACGCTGTTCGACCTCGTCACCAGCGCGCCAAATCTCCAGTTCAACCTGGGCCAGAATTAAATGGATTCGCCGCCGCAAAAAGTTCCCCGCACGCCCTGGCTCGCCGGCATCATTCTGGGCATGGCGGCGCTGGGCATCGCCGCGACGGTTTTTTTCTTCAACCCGGCAACGCACGCGTTTTTCCCCGTCTGCCAGTTCCACCGGCTGACCGGCCTGAACTGCCCCGGCTGCGGCATGACCCGCGCGCTGCATGCCCTGCTGCACGGCGGTCTTTTGACGGCGCTGCGGGACAATGCGTTTTTCGTCCTCACGCTGGCGGCGCTGGCGGGACGCGGCGCCTGGTTTGGCGCAAGAAAATTTCGCGGGCGGCCCGGCGAATTTTTCCCGCTGAAATTTCTCTGGCCGCTGCTGCTCGTCGCGTTCGTCTTCACGATTTTGCGGAACCTGCCGGCGTTCGCGTTTCTCGCGCCTTGATTTTTTCAAGCAGTTGCCCGCAACAACCGGACAAGGCCAGGATTGTAGTTTCAATGGGGAAGCGGGCGCGGGCCTGGGGGTGGCGTGGACTGCCGGTGGGCCGGTCACTTCATGGCGGCGGCCGCGGAGAATTTAAAAAAATCCGCCGGGTTGACGCCGGGTAAAAGCGGCCGGGCAGTTCGGACCCTGATTTGCAGGCACCGGGTTGCGGCCGGCACGCCCGCAGCGGTCACGAACAATTGCCACCTAAAGGTTGCGGCGATAAATTCATGTTTCTACAATGGGAAAATGAATTTGGACGAAACCCAACGGCAGGCGGTCAGCAAATGGATTTCCGAAGGCGCGAAACTTTCAGAAATCCAGAACCGCCTCGCGGCGGAATTCAGCCTCAAGCTGACCTACATGGAGGCGCGCTTCCTGGTGGACGACCTGCAGCTTACGCCCAAAGATCCGGAGCCGCCGAAAGCTGTCGAGCCGGCCGCGGCGGCCAGGCCGCCGGAGGCGAAACCCGTTTCGCCGGTTCCCGGCGCCGCGCCCGCTGGCGGGAATGTTTCCGTGAGCGTGGACCAGATTACCAAACCCGGCGCGATGATCAGCGGCAAGGTGAATTTCAGCGACGGCCAGATTGCCGACTGGTATTTGGACCAGGCCGGACGCCTCGGCGTCGTGCCGAATCAAGCGGGCTATAAACCGTCGGCGGCCGACGTGCAGCAATTTCAACTGGCCTTGCAGCAGGAAGTCGCCAAGCTCGGCTACTAAATTTTTTACCGCCCATGAAAAGGGAGACAGATGGTTTGCCGGCTCTTTTGCGGGAGTTCAAATTTTGACGGCGCCAGCTTGAAACCGGTCGGGAATTTTTTTCAGACAAGCCAGCGGCAGAATATTTTTGCGGCAAGACTTGGAAAAAGCGGAAACTGGATTTTGCGTCTTTTCACGCCGCCGCCGCCGCCGGCCCGGCGCGAAATCTTCAAACAATCTCCACCGGACATTTCGGCAGCGCATCAATGAACGCCTGGCCGTATTGCTTCGTCAAAATCCGGTTGTCCAACACGACCACGATGCCGGTGTCCGTCTTCGTGCGGATCAAACGGCCCACGCCCTGACGGAATTTCAGGATTGCCTCGGGCAAAGAAAATTCGCCGAAAGAATTTCCGCCGCGCGCCTCGATCGCCTCGATGCGCGCCTCGATGAGCGGATGATCCGGCACCGCGAACGGCAGCCGCGTGATGATGACGTTGCTCAACGCCTCGCCCGGCACGTCCACGCCCTGCCAGAAGCTGTCCGTGCCGAAGAGCACCGAGTCCACGTCGTCCTTGAATTTCTCCAGCATCGTCGAGCGCGGCGTGCCGGTGCCTTGCACAAATAATTTCAGGCCCAGCTTGTCGAAAATCGGCTGCATCCGGTCGGCCACTTCCTGCATCAGCTTGTAGCTCGTGAACAGCACGAACGCCTTGCCGTGGGTCTGCCTCACAAAATGTTCCACCCAATGCACCAGCGCATCCGCGTAACCAGCCTCGCGCGGGTCGGGCATTTTTTTTACGGTGAACAATTTCATCTGCCGCTCATAGTCGAAAGGCGTGCCGACTTGCAACTGCGTCGCCGCTTCGCAGCCGACGCGCTTGGAAAAATAACTCAAACCGCTGTTAGATTTCGTATTGGTGGCGAGCGTCGCGCTGGTCATGATGACGCTAGTGTCGCTCTCGAACAGGCGGCGGCGCAGATACTCCGCCACGTCCACCGGCGCGGCGTTCAGGGAAAGGTTCCGCTGCGATTTGCCGCCGCGTTCCACCCAGTAAACATGGTCGTCCGCCTCCTGGCTTAGAAATTCCACGACCTCCGCCTTCAATTCGCCCAGCCGCCGGTTGCACTCGATGAGTTCCTGGCCGATCTCCTTGTCTTCGCTTGTCTTGACGAGTTCGCTCACCGCCTCGCGCAATCGCTGGATGGGCAGGGTGACATTGTCCTTCACGAGTTCCGCGCGGCGGATGCGCAACTCTTTCCATTCGCGCCGACGGGCGGAAGAATTTTCGCCGCCGCCGAACCGGTTTTGTCCGGCAGACTTTTGGATTTCCTCGCACGCCGACTCAACGTTTTCAAAAAATTTGTCCGACTCGCTCAAGATTTCCGCGACAAGCTGCACGGCCTTGCCTTGTCGTAACGTGGCGAGCAGGCCTTTTTCCGTGCGCGGATTCCACAGCCGGTTCAGCGAATAGCGCACCTGTCCGCTCGACACGCTCAACCCGATGTGCCGCGACGCCACGTTCTCCATCGTGTGCGCCTCGTCGAAAATCACGAAATCATTTTTGAACAGGATGCCGCCCTCCTGCTCCTCGTCCACGCCGCCGAGCAGCGTGAAAAAAAGCGTGTGGTTCAAGATCACCACGTCGGCGGACAGGATGCGGTTGCGCACGCGCTGGAAAAAACAGGCTTCGTGGTCGCGCGCAAAATCCGACTGATGCCCGCACGTCTTCGGCGAGCACAGCCCGCGCTCGGAACAGACCTGCGCCCACACTTTCTGATCCGGCTCGATGGAAAAATCCGACAGGCTGCCGTCCTTGGTCGTCTTGGACCATTCGTAGATGCGCTGCAATTCCTCGGCCTCGGACGACGTGAACAGATTTCCCGACTGCTGCATCGCCTTTTGCAGCCGGCGCGTGCAGAGATAATTCGCGCGGCCCTTGAGCATCGCGTAGCTGAACTTCACCGGCTCCGGCAGCGAACCCAGCACGGCGGCGAGCATCGGCAGATCTTTTTCCGTGAGCTGCTCCTGCAGATTGATGGTGTGCGTCGAGACGACGGCCTTCTTCTTTTGCGCGATGGCGAAAAGAATCGCCGGAACCAGATACGCCAGCGACTTGCCAACGCCCGTGCCCGCCTCGACCGCCAGATGCTCGCGTTTCTGCAAAGCCCGCGCCACGGCCACGGCCATCTCCTGCTGCTGCGGGCGGAATTCAAAATTGCTCGCCTTGGAAAGCACGCCGCTCACCGAAAAAATCTCCTCCACTTTGGAAATCAAATCGGCGCCGCTGGGCTGAATTTCGGAAATTGAAATCATTGCATTCCTTCCTTCGCAATCTCGTCAGGACAGGAAGGTGTGTGTTTTGGCCTTTGGCATTTGCTTTACTCTCTTGAAAAATTCCGTCTCCGTAATTTCCATCGGCCAGTCCAGGCGCACGAACAGGTCGTATTTATTATCCGGCAATTTGGTGAACCCGATCGCGTTGAGGCCAATCAAGTAATTGATGTCTCGGACCAGCGCTTTGCGGGCATTTCCGAGTGTATGGTAATGAATTCTTGTTCTCTCCGTCAGTTCGTCGAGGTTCATATGGTCGGTGTTCAACAGCAGTTTGAGGATCTCAATATGCCGCTCTTTCATGACCCGCTTCCGGGGCGTGCGCAGCCGGTTAAACAAGTCAAACATGAGATTGCGGTAAAGCGCCTTGGCGACATTCTTGCGAATCTCACCAAAGAGCCGCTTGCCTTGCTGTTCAACGCCTTTGAGTCCAAACAAAAGAAATGGAGTCAAGTCGTGTCCGTTGGCCCTCACTTCTGCGAGCGTGTTCAGGTAGGCGGTTTTTTCTTCGTAGTAGTAATTGGACATGGCGATAAACAGCGAATCTTTTAATCCCGTTCGTTGCAACATCATGGCTTCGAGCGCGCGGGCCGCTCTTCCGTTGCCATCCAAAAAAGGATGCATGGCTGCGAAGTGATAATGCAACGCCAATGCCTGAATCAGCGGATCATGCTCCTGAAATTCCCGCTGGGCAGAACGGCATAACTCTGAAAAGGCAGTTTCACATTCCGCTCCGCCGGCAACGCCCCGGTGACGCGGGGCTCCGAAGGTGACGTTTTCGTCGCGGCTTCTGATTTTTCCGGGCGGACAATGGTCATCATCGGCGTCCGTCACCATCATGCGGTGGATTTCACAAATCAATTCTTCGGTGATGGGCCGCTCGAGTGCAAGTTTCGCGATCCATCGGTAGGTTTTGACGGCGGCGGCGGCCTGCCGCTGTGAGCGGGTTTGAAGCTGTTCGGCGGTTTCTTTCATCGCCGCGTCCAGTTCCTTTTCCGTAAAGTCCGCGCCTTCAATTCTCGATGTTCCCGCCACCTCGCGTTTCAACTGAACCACTTGCAATTCGTCAGCCCAGTCCTTTTGGTAGGGAATGGTGGTCAGCGACAGAACCGCAGCTTTTGCGTTCGTCAGCAGATTGGCAACTTTTCTAAAGTCGTAGAGAATCCAATCGCGGGGTTTCTCGTAAGCGATCATGGACTCATTTTATTCAACTTCGTTTCCATGTCAAATTCTAGTTAAACCGATTAAATTATTGTATTTGTTGAACATATTGGGGTTTTTCCATTGCAAACCGCCTTGTATTGTCCAGTTCATTTCCAGTCTGTTGCCATCGTTTTTCCTTCTCGCGGCGCATGACAACATTCGGTTGCTCTTGGTTTATAGCAATGCTGTTCGCAAGCTGGATGCAGTGACTGTTCGCGTCGGAGAAAATCACCGGGCCTCACTGCTCAAAACCACTTTCAACGCCGCCGTTTTTCCCGGCGCGAGCGAAATCTTGTTCTGCTTCACGTTGCCGGATTCCACGCAGACCATGTTTTTATGTTCCGCCGGGTCGAAGTCGTCTGGAAGTTTTTGCGTCGTCCACGGATTCCAGACGACGGTGGACTTGGAGGTGAACTTCTCCACGCGAATCGTCCGCTGGAGTTTTTCATCGCGGATTTCCACCGTGCCCGTCGAGTCGGGATAGACGCGGTTGGTTTCCTTCGTGATGCGCAGCACCGCGTCGTGCTCCACCTTGCGCGCACCGGCGGCACCGGCGGC
>JAYVCM010000119.1:0-5831 GCA_043749955.1 Limisphaerales bacterium
AATTGCAGCGCGTTTTGGAGTTGTTGTGAGGCGGAGGGTTTTTGCTGACGGGATCATTCCTCAACCGGGCAGTTCCAGCAGCCAGGCGATTTTATCACGAACCGACCGGAGGACGCGCGTTTCAAACTGTCCGGCGCGGCGTTCCAGCCGGTGATTTTCCACCGAGGTCAAACCTTGGACGTTCGCCGCGCCTTCATCCGTGCCGGGAAGCCAGCGCACCCGCGGCAAAACCACTTCATAATCGCCGCCACGAATCCGGGTCGTCAACGGCACACACACGCACAAGGCGCGCTCCGCGTCCGCGTCTTCGCGCGAGACCACCAGGAGCGGGCGCAGTTTGCCCTTCAGGCCCAGATCAACCCAATAGACTTCACCAGGCTTTGGATTTGTCATAAAAACTTTCCAGCGTGGCGGCGCGCAGTTCCCACGCCCCGGCGGGCGATTCGATTTTTGCCGGCACGGTGACTTTGGGCGCGGGCATGACCCACCAGCCGCCGTTCTCCGCCGTCACCAGATACTTTGCCCCTTTGCGCGTGCCCCGGATGGAGACCCGGCCTTTGTCATCCGCTTTTACCAAGGTTGTTTCCATGTGGGGAAAATCCCACCACCGCTGTTTGCTGTCAAACAAATTACCGCGCGCTGCGTTTTCGCACGCAATTCCGCGTGTTTCCTGCCGCCTTCGCTGCTTGCTTCCGTCTGCACCGCGTTTCGGCGTGACGAGCCGGCGCGAACTGTGGCTAAATGTGCGCGTGAAAATTCTCGGCATCATTCCCGCGCGGTTTGCTTCGACGCGGTTTCCCGGCAAGCCGCTCGCGCTCATCGCGGGCAAACCGCTCATCCAGCACGTCGTCGAGCAATGTCAGAAGGCAAAGTCCCTCAGCGAAATCATCGTGGCCACGGACGACACGCGCATCTGGGAAGTGGCGCAGAATTTCTGCCGCGTGGAGATGACGCGCCCGGAACATCCGAGCGGCAGCGACCGCATCGCGGAAGTCTGTGAACGCTGCGAGTGTGACGCCGTCGTCAACATTCAAGGCGACGAACCGCTGATTGATCCGGCGGTGATTGACGCGGTGGCGAACGCGCTGACGCAAAACGAAATGTCCACCGCCGCGACGCCAATCAAAAATCTTTCCGAGCTGGACAACCCGAACGTCGTAAAAGTCGTTGTCAACGCCGCCGGTCGCGCGTTATATTTTTCGCGGCGCACGATTCCGTATCTGCGCGAGGCCGCCAGCCGTCCGGTGAACGAGCAGTTGGCGGCGTTTCCTTTTTTGAAGCATCTGGGCATTTACGGCTACCGGCGCGAAACGCTGTTGCAACTGGTGAAATTCCCGGTCTCGCCGCTGGAAAACGCGGAGAAGCTGGAGCAGTTGCGCGCGCTGGAAAACGGCATCCAGATCGCCGTCGTGCAGGTGGATTACGATAGCATCGGCGTGGATATGCCGGAAGATGTGAAGCGCGTGGAAGAAATTCTGAAAAGACTTTAGCCGCATGTGACGCAAATGAATACAGATTCCAGAAAATCGATAACCGATGGGCTGGTGGTTCGTAAAAGTGGCGAGTGGGCGCGGCGCAAGCACCACTATCTGAATAATTACTGCGGCATCACCACTACATCCATGAAGAGCAAGTTTAAGCTCGTTTATTTGGATGTCATGGCCGGGCCTGGGCGTTGCCAAATTGAAGATACGACAGAAGAATTTCCGGGATCTCCATTCGTGGCGCTCAACCACGATTTTTCAGAATATATTTTCATCGAAGACGACGAGGAATCCGCCCATGCCTTGGAGCGGCGCGTCGCGAACCATCCAAAAGCATCTAAAATTAAAATCATTCGCGAAAACTGGATTGCCGTTGCGGAAGCCGGAAAACTGAAGTTTGATGCGTCAACGCTCGTGGTTGCCTTTGTTGACCCCACTGGCATTTCTCAAACACCGCTGGCGGCGATGAAATTATTGGCGAGAAATCCTCGGATAGATTTGCTGGTGACGATTCAATACCGCCTCGGCATCGTTTGGAATGTTCCCCAATACTTCAAATCCAAAAGCGGACAAACTGCGCTCGATAATTTTCTAGGCGATCAGAGCTGGCATGAATGGGAGAACAAAGAGGCTGGAGAATTTGGCCGTCTTGCCGTCGAGCGTTTCTGCGATAAATTTCAAAATGAGGAGCGGTTTATAGGCACACGGCACGTTCCGATTCCTGAAAACAATCCGTTGTATCGTTTCACTTTATTCAGCCGCCATCCACTTGGGGAAAGTTTCTGGCTGAAAATATTGAAGACGAACGAAAAGGGGCAGCGTGAGTTGCTGTGAAAACAATTCGCCTTGGACGGCTTTTGTCCTATCGTTTGTGAGATATTTTTCCCTATGAGCGCCAATTCTAAAATCGAATGGACGGATGCGACGTGGAATCCGGTTCGCGGCTGCACCAAAATCAGCCCCGGCTGCCTGCATTGCTACGCCGAGACATTCGCCGAACGATTTCGCGGCGTGCCCGGTCATCCGTTTGAACAGGGATTTGACATTCGCCTCGTGCCGGAGAAACTTGGCGACCCCTTGCGCTGGTCAACACCGCAAAGGATTTTCGTGAACTCCATGAGCGATCTTTTTCATCCCAAAGTGCCGGATGAATACATTGTCAAAGTCGCGCGCGTGATGAAAGCCGCCAACTGGCACACCTACCAGGTGCTCACCAAACGCGCTGACCGGATGCAAAAATTGTTGAAAGACAAATTGAAGTTCGCAGCGGAGCAGGCGCACATCTGGTGGGGCGTGAGCGTGGAAAATCGCAAGCACGGTTTGCCGCGCATTGATTTGTTGCGTGAGTCGCCCGCACAAGTTCGTTTCCTTTCCGTCGAGCCGTTGTTGGAACATCTCGGCCCGCTTAATTTGGATGGCATCAATTGGGTCATCGTCGGCGGCGAAAGCGGGCCGGGCTCGCGGCCAATGAATGCTGCGTGGGTGAGAAACATTCGCGCACAATGTCGTGGTGCAAAAGTTCCTTTCTTTTTCAAACAATGGGGCGGTGTCCGTAAAAAGGAAACCGGCAGAGAATTGGACGACCGCACCTATGATGAATTACCGGAACGGCAACAAATTTCTGTTCCTGATTTAGAATCCAGACGAAATATTTTGGAACGGTTGGAGTTGGTTTAATCCGTGGCTCAAATAATTTTAAATGAAATTCATATTCGTAACTGGCGGCGTGGTGAGTTCGCTCGGCAAAGGTTTGACCGCCGCCGCGCTCGGCACGCTGCTCGAAAATCGCGGCCTCAAGGTCGCGCTGCAAAAGTTCGACCCGTATCTCAACGTGGATCCCGGCACGATGTCGCCGTATCAGCACGGCGAAGTCTATGTGCTCGACGACGGCGCGGAAACCGACTTGGATCTCGGCCATTACGAGCGGTTCACCAACGTCAAGCTCACGCGCCTGAACAACCTCACGAGCGGCCAGGTTTATCAGACCGTGCTCAACAACGAGCGCGAGGGAAAATACCTGGGCAACACGGTGCAGGTGATTCCGCACGTCACCGACGAAATCAAAAACCGCATCCACGTCCTCGCCGAAAAATCCAAGGCCGACGTCATCATCACCGAGATCGGCGGCACGACCGGCGACATCGAAGGGCTGCCGTTTCTCGAAGCCATCCGCGAGTTCGCGCTCGAAGCCGGCATTGGCAACACCTGTTTCATCCACGTCACCTATGTTCCGTTCATCAAGGCGGCGGGCGAATTGAAAACCAAGCCGACGCAGCAGTCCGTGGCCAAGCTGCGCGAAATCGGCATCATGCCCCACGTCATCGTCTGCCGCTGCGAGAAGCCGCTCGACAAGGAGCTGCGCCAGAAAATTTCCATGTTCTGCAACGTCCCGCTCGAAGGCGTCATCGAGGCCAAGGACGTGGACCATTCCATTTACGAAATGCCATTGATGCTGCAACGCGAGCGGCTCGACGACCTGGTCTGCCGGCTGCTGCATCTCACCACGCCCGCGCCGAACATGACGCACTGGCAGGAAATCATCCGCAAGCTCATCGCGCCGCAGCATCGCGTGCGCGTCTGCGTCGTCGGCAAATACATCGGTTTGCAGGACGCCTACAAGTCGGTTTATGAAGCCATCATGCACGGCGGCATCGGCAACGACTGCGGCGTGGAGATCGTGCAGGTGGACGCGGAGGAGATTGAAAAATTCGGCGCGGAAAAAATGCTGCATGGCGTCGGCGGCATCTGCGTGCCCGGCGGTTTCGGCGAGCGCGGCATCGAGGGAAAAATTCTCGCCGCGAAATACGCGCGGGAAAACAAAATCCCCTACCTCGGCCTCTGTCTCGGCATGCAGATTGCGACGATTGAATTCGCGCGCAACGTTTTGAAGCTGGAGAAGGCGCACTCGACGGAGTTCGACGAAAATTCGCCGCACCCGGTCATCGCCCTGCTCGACGCGCAGCGCAAAGTGACGAAGAAAGGCGGCACGATGCGGCTCGGTGCGCAGGCCTGCCAGTTGACCGTCGGCTCGATGGCGGGAAAACTTTATGGTTCATTTGTCATCCACGAGCGTCACCGCCACCGCTACGAATTCAACAACGCCTACCGCGAAAAATTCGAGAAGGCCGGTTTCATTTTCAGCGGCACGTCGCCGGACAACAAGCTGGTCGAGGTGATCGAGTTGAAGGATCATCCATTCTTCATCGCCAGCCAGTTCCACCCGGAATTTTTGAGCAAGCCGCACCAGCCGCATCCGCTGTTCAAGGGTTTCATCGCGGCGGCGCACCAGCACATCCACCACAAGCCGCTGTGAGTTTCTTTGCGACCATTCACGAGGAGGCGGCGCGCAGAAAGCTGCGGTTGCTCGTGATTGGCGGGCTGGCGGTCAACCACTATGGCTACACGCGCGACACCAGTGATTTGGATTTCTTCATCAGCCAGGCAGACCGTTCCGAATGGATGAAGTTGTTGCAGGATTTTGGATATGTCAGCCATAACGACGGCGGTAATTTTATCCAATACAATCCACCCGCTCAAAATGCTTGGCCGGTGGATTTGATGCTCGTCCAGGAAAAAACGTTTGCGCCGATTTTGGCGGCCAGCCGGGATGCGGATTTTTTCGGGGTCAAATCGCGCGTGCCGTCATTGGAACATTTGATTGCGCTGAAACTGCACGCCTTAAAAAACACTCGGATGAGCCGCTTCTTGAAAGATTTTCTGGATGTGGAATACTTGATTCGCATCAACCGGCTCGACATCCAATCAAAAAACATCCGCGAGCTGTTTGATAAATACGGCACGCCTGACCTTTATGACAAAGTATCCCGATCACTCGCCAGCGACTGACGCGTTGCGGGATGCCCCGTCGTCTGGTGCGCTGGAATTTCCCGTGGCCCCAGGATTTGTCTCTCGCCCGCCACAAATTGAATTGCAGACCATGCTCCGGCGGATCGAGGAAAATATGCCGTGGCGCAACCGCCGTCCGGGAGAAGCCGCGCGCCGGCTGGCGGAAAAAATTCCCGTCGAGTTCGTGCTTTAGCCAGTCGTGACCTACGCCAAAGCCATCCAGTTTCTTTACGGTCTGCAAATGTTCGGCACGCATTTCGGTCTGGAGCGCACGCGCCAGCTTGCCGCGCTCGCCGGCAATCCGCAGGCGAAACTCCGCTTCATCCACGTCGCCGGCACCAACGGCAAAGGCTCGACGTGCGCGATGCTCGAAAGCATTTATCGCGCGTCGGGGTTGCGCGTCGGGCTGTTCACCTCGCCGCATCTGGTTTCTTTTCGCGAGCGGATTCAGGTCAACCGGCAGTTGATTTCGGAGAGCGATGTCGCGCGGCTGGTGGCGGA
>JAYVCM010000120.1:0-5166 GCA_043749955.1 Limisphaerales bacterium
GGGCCGCCGCAGCGGGTGAAGATGATGTCGGCGACCCAGACGTGATTGGTGAACGCGGCAAGCGTCGTGATCTGGCCGTCCTGATTGGTCAAAGTGAAACCGGCGATCTGGCTGATGACGGGGAGCGCGGATTTTTTCAGGCGCGCGTTTTGAACCAGCGACACGAAGACGGCGAGGCCAATCAGGCCGAACGCCAGACTGCTGCCGAGCCACACGGAGCGGGGCAAGGGTCGGGAGTTTTCAGCCATATCGTCGGGCAATTATGCGTCAAAAAAAACACACCGCAAGCCAAGCCATGCAGCGGTGCTCCGCAGGGTGCAGCGCGGCCCTGGCCTTGGACGCAACCGATGCGGAGCGCGGCTGTGTCGCCCTCGACCAGCCGCAGCATGTGGAAAGGCCCGGCGGCATCAGGTTCATCCCAGCGACCACTCGTTGCGAAGCGGCTGCGGCTGGTCGAGGGCGACACAGCCGCGCTCCGGCACGGGGTCCAGAGGTTTCGGAAGTGCTACCGTGACTTGTGACTTTCCTGATCTTTGGCGGGTTTTTTAGTTCTTCGCCTCGCGAGGCGTTCGCTGGATTGCGTGGCCTGCACCACCGCAATCAAACAAATGGTGAACAGCGGCAGACAAATGACGTAGGTGGCGGCGAGCATGAGCCGCCGGCGATGAATGGATTCGCGCGTCCAGATTTCCTCGGTGTTGCCCGAAAAATCAAAAACCAGTTCGTCCGTGGAAATTTTGGGGTTGGCTTCCGCGTAGGCCCGGCCTTGCTGGGTGAATTCCGCGCCCACGACGGTTCTGCCTTGGTCGTAAGTGGCGGTCCAGACCTGCGTCAGTTGCTGATAGCCGAAGAACGCGGTAACGGCAATGGCCAGCGAAAACAAGGCCACGGCACCCCAGCGCAGCGAGTGCTGCGGCTGGTGCCAACGCCGCGCGGCGAGGATCACCAAGCCCAGCACGACAGCCATGATGAACTGGCCGACGTGCAGCCAGATTTTCTCGTCGGCGGCCGACACCCCGGCCGGCGGCGCGAGCAGAAAAGTGCCGAGGGTGCCGCCCACCCACAGCGCGCCCTGGGTCAGGGTCAGCCAGCTTTTGCGCGCGGACTGCAGCCAGCGCGAAGTTTCGGAGCGGGATTTCATTTTGCGTTGGCGGCCCGGGAGCTGGGTGGCGTTGTCATGGCACAGGCAAAGGGCACGCTGGATTTATTCCGCCGGCACTTCCAGATCCACTTCCAAATGGGTTTCTCCACGTCCACCGATGCCCATGGAAACCGGTTCGCTGCTAAAATCTTTTTTGCGCACCCACAGTTTGTAGCCGCCGGGGCACAAAATTTTTTCATCGGTCGGACTGCTTTGACGGGGAAAACGGTCGTGCGCGCTTTTCACGTCGAACATGCCCTTGGACACATAGAAAACTTCGTAGCCGCCAACTTCCTTGCCGCCCGCTTTCGTGTGGATCTTGACGCGAATCTCCTTGCCCAGGCCGTCGGCGGAATGGCGGCAGTTGTCGGCCTTGATCTGCATGTCAAACGCGACGTCGCGCACCACCGCGAGGATTTTCTCGGGATCGTTTTCCTTTTTCAAACTGCCCAGTTGCCGGTTGTCGGCCCGCACGCTGGAGAGATAGGCATCGGCAGGCGAATAAGTTTTCGGCCGGACGTGGGTGTTGAACCACTCGTCCCATTTGCCATGAAGAAAGGTCGCGTTGGTTTGCACCTGGCGCAGCAGCAGCGCGGCTTCGGCATTGGTCGCCCCGATGGATTTCAACAGGCGGTCCGTGCTGGAGTTCATGAGCCGCCATTCCGTCCAGTAATCCGACTGGGGATTATTTTGCGGCAGATCGCCCAACCCGCCATAACCCGGAGGCTGGCCGATGCCGCGGCGCGGCGCGGCGTGGAGGGAGGCAGTCGCGACGAGCAGGACCAGCAGAATTGGCAGCGCCAGAAAAAACGGCGGCCGGGCCAGGCGGCCTTGGTTTTGCGCCCGCAACCCATGACACTGCCGGTCCCTGAATGAAAATAGTTTCATAAGCACGCCTCTCCGGTTCGCCAAACGTTTCGCCGCATTGAGAATTTTTTTTGGAATGTTTTCTGACGCGGCCAAGTTGACACCCATCCGCAGTTGGTCGCAAGGCGAATTTTGACAGGCGAATTTTGCGCAGGCCAGAAGGCATGGCTCAATCCCAAAGGGATTGTGTCCCTCAGCCCAAGGTTGCGAGGCACGAGCTACCTTGGGAAGACCGCGCCCATGAATTCAACCCCAACGGGGTTGCGGCCCGGCCAGCCGACGCTCACCACCGCCACAACCCCGTTGGGGTTGTGATTTTCTCCGGACGATGACCCAGGGTAGCTCGTGCCTCGCAACCCTGGGCTTTGTGTCGGAATCCCTTTGGGATTCGGGGACTTCAGTTTTTCAAGAAATTGAGATGTGCCCCATGCGGCAGCAACCACGTTGAAGCCCTGCGACTGCAAGCAAGCGAGATGTTTTCCCCTGACACGCACGGCGAGAGGCGCGTGCCACTAAACAAATCAAGGGCTGCTCTTGGACTTGAGCCAGTCGGCGTAGTCGGCCGGGCTGTCCACGATGACGAAGCCGCCGGCCATGCCCGAGTGACCACCGCCGCAGAGCTGCGCACATTCGATCTGGTAGCGTCCGACTTTGGTGGGCGTGAAGGTGAGCGGAATCCGCAGGCCGGGAATCGCGTCCTGGGTCATGCGCATGGCAACGAGCTTGAGCGAATGAATCACGTCGCGGGAGCTTAAATAAAACAGCACGGGCTTGTTCACGGGGACGTGGATTTCATTGAGCAACTGGATGTCGTCCTTGCCGTGATCGTCGGTGGCGTCCACGCCAAAAATATTGTCCGAGGCGATGAGCTTCATGTTCTGCTGGCCGAACTGGCCGTCCGCGCCGGGATAGCGGGCGTTCCACGCGAACTGCTGCGCCATGATCTGAACGACGGTGGCGTCCTCGGGCTTGGGAAATTGCTGGACGTTTTTCCCCCAGAGCGGAATGGCGATGCCGAGCAGCAGGATGGCCTCAATGCCGACGATGGCAAATTCGACGTAGCTCGGCAGTTTGCTTTTGGAACCTTCGTAGCTGGCTTTCTGGCTGCGCGCCGCGTTGAAGCGGTGCAGCACATAGCCGAAATATGCGATCCACCCGACGAACAGCACGAGCATCAGCCAGTGGACATAAACCATGAGGTCGTCCACGGCCTGGCCGGTGGAGGCGGCGAGTTCGGGCAGCGCGAGAACTTTATAGGCAAACCAGTCAATCATACGTCAGGAGAATTTGGTTGGGCGGCCGCGGCGAGCGCCTCGCTTTTGCGGATGAGGTGGACAAAGAAAAACAGAAAGGTGGCCAGCACCGGCACCAGGATGCCGAGCAGCGTGCCGATGCCCCAGTTCATGCCGTCGGTCATCGGCGAATCCACCTGGCCGTAGCAGGTGGCGCAGGCGAAGGATTTCACGGGCGCGAGCAGCACCAGGGCAGGCAGTAAATTTTTCAACAGCGGTTTCACAGGTAGCTGATGCGTTTCAGTTTCTTCAAAAAATAAATCCCGTAAATGATCACCACAATTCCCGCCACGATCCCGGTCACGCCCCAAAAAGTGTCGCCCGCCGAAAACGCCCACGCGGCGCAGCCGAACGACAGCGCCGTCAGCAGCGTGACAAAAATGAGGTGGAAGGCTTTCAGTGACATTTCAGTGGACGGCGGTGCCGGTCGGGAAATCGCTCATCGCCCAAAGCGTCAGGCCCATCAGCCCGATGAAAAAAGCCACGGTGAGAATGAGCACGGAATAGACGAGTTTTTTTTCGGACAGCAAGTGCATCAGGTAGCCGGCGACGAGAAAGGCGTTCACGACGGCGATGGCGAGGATCAGCGCGACCTTCAGCGTCCAGCCCTCGCCGATGTGCGCGAACGACGTGGCGATCATGCCCGCCGTGGTGCAGAGGACGACAAAAAACACGATCACGCAGAGGCGGATGTAGCTTTTCAGGTCAACGGGATGCTCGTGCGCTTCCGCCCCGCCCGCCGGGGGCGGGCTGTGCGGGCTGACTGGTTTTAATTCGCTCATAAAAGTTCAGGTCAAATAAAGCACGGGGAACAGAAAAATCCAGACCAGATCCACGAAGTGCCAGAACAGGCCGGAGACTTCGATGCGGTTGGTGAAGCGTTCCGGGTCGGTCTTATACATCTTGCTGCCCGGGCCCCAGAGATAAAAGATGACGAGCGTGCCGCCGAGAATGTGGAGCGCGTGCAGGCCGGACAGCGTGAAATAAATCGCCGTGAACGTGTTGTGCCACGGGCCGTAGTTCTGCATTTTCTTGATGTCGGCGGCGGCGATGGTGAGCGGCTTGTGGACGGCTTTCTTCGCCTCCTCGCTGCGCAGATCCATCAGCTCCTCGCGTTTCTCCACCTCGTGGCCGTTGATGGTGACGGAGGCGAGTTCAAATTTGTTGGTGACGCCGCCCGCAATCGTGGAATAGGAACTGCCGCGATAGCTGTGTGCTTCCACTTCCTGTTTCGTGGCCGGGTTCACATAGACGGCGCTTTCAAAATGGCCGTCGGCAAACCGGCCGTCCTTCAACTGGATCTCGTAGTGGATCCACTTGTCGTGATACTCATAGGATTTGATGCCGAGGAACGCGAGCGCGAACAGGATGGTGCAGGCATGAAAAAATTTGAACTTGCCGAACTCACGCACTTTGCACGAGGCCCACGCCAGCAGCGTGGTGATGGCCGAGAGCGCGAGCAGCAGCGTGTTGACGGTGCCGAGCGTGACGTTGAGCCAGCCGTGCGGCCAGTCGCCGGGCGCCGCGCCGACGCGCAGCAAAATGTAGGCGGAGAAAAGTCCGCCGAAGAGCATCACTTCGGACGCGAGAAACAGCCAGATGCCCAGCTTGGCGTTGTAAAGTCCGGTGTCGGGCCGGGCCTTGAGCGTGTAGGGAATTTCCATGGAAAAAAATTAGTGCGCGGCGGGCTTCGGGGTTGCGGTTTTGTCCGCCGGCGCATTTTGCGGGGTGAAATCATCGGCGGCGCCGGGCACGCTGTATTCGTAGGGGCCGCGCGCGACGATCAGTTCGTGGTCGAAATTTCCGTGCGGCGGCGGCGTGGGCGTCTGCCAGTCGAGCGTGGTCGCGTCCCACGGATTGTCGTTC
>JAYVCM010000121.1:0-8910 GCA_043749955.1 Limisphaerales bacterium
CGGGCCGATGCCGTGCGGCGCGTGCCGCCAGTTGCTGCGCGAATATGCGCCGGACGCGCAGGTGTTCATCGCGGACAGCGCCGATCTCAATGCCGTCCGCACCTTCACGGTGAAGGAGCTGCTGCCGTCGGCCTTCGTTCTCGTTCCTTGAATTTCCTGAAAAAAGTTGTAGTCTCTCGCGCTCGATTGATTTGATGAAACCTGAAGTTGTATTTGGTCTGGAGAACGCCACGTGGCCGTCCCTGCTGGTGAACCCGGCGGGCGCGGTGATGCTGACGAACGCGGCGGCAAAAACTGTTTTCGGCGCGGCTCTCGTCGGCAACCCGGCGCAACTGGCGGCGGTGTGGTCGCCGGAAAACGGCGGCGCGGCGGCGGATTTTCTGGCGCGGTGGCTGCAGTCGCCGGCGGCGGTCACGAGCTTGAAATTCAAGACGGCGGGCGGCGCGACGACATCGTTCACCACGGCCATCTGCCAGTTCAACAACAGCGGCGACC
The DNA here is from genome assembly GCA_043749955.1 of Limisphaerales bacterium. Lineage (GTDB taxonomy): Bacteria > Verrucomicrobiota > Verrucomicrobiia > Limisphaerales > UBA11358 > UBA11358. The sequence continues at coordinate 496 of JAYVCM010000121.1, forward strand.
AGTGGATCGTCCTGCAACTGCTTTCCGGCATCAGCGGCGGCGAATCCGTGCCGGAGGCGAAGTCGGCGACGGAAGGCGACGCGGCGTTGAAGCAAAAACTGGACTGCGTGCTGCAACTGGCCCGGACGGTCTCGCTGGATTTTAACAATGCGCTGACGGGAGTTTTGGCGCACACGTCGCTGCTGCTGGGCAAGGCGGAGCCGGATCATCCGTGGCGGCGTTCGCTGCTGGAGGTGGAAAAATCGGCGGCGCGCGCGGCGGAGATCGCCAGCGAGCTGGCGCTGTTCAGCCGGCAGGAAAAAGAATCGCGCCGCGCCCCGGCGGGAAATCTGAACGCGGTGGTCGGGCGCTGCGTGGATTTTTTCCGCAACGCGCATGGGCCGAAATTCACCTGGAACCAGACGCTGGAGCGTTCGCTGTTCGAGTCGCGCTTCGAGGAGGCGAAGGTGCAGCAGGCGTTGACGAAAATCCTGGAGAACGCGGTGGAATCCTTCCCGCTGGGCACGGGCCAGATCGCGGTGCAGACGCGGAACGTGGAGCTGACGCAGGCCACGCAGGACCGCAACGTGCGGCTCGCGGCGGGCGCGTATGTGTGCGTGGAGATTTCCGACAGCGGCACGGGCATCGAGGAGGTGTCGCTGTCACGGATCTTTGAACCGTTTTTCACCACCAAGAAACCGCCGCATCGCGGCCTCGGCCTGGCGCTGGTCTATGGCATCATTTCCAATCACGGCGGCGGCGTGGCCATCTCCAGCCAGCCGGGCAAGGGCACGTCGGCACGCGTTTATCTGCCGGCGGAAAAAAGCCGCATCCATCAGACGGCCGGTTCCGACAAGGAATTGCGCGGCACGGGAACCATTCTGGTGGTGGATGATGAAAGCCTGCTGCTGACGATGGCGGAAACGATCCTGTCGGATTTTGGCTACACGGTTTTGCCGGCGAACAGCGGGCCGAAGGCGATGCAAATTTTGTTGCAGCCGAACACGAAGGTGAACCTCGTCATTACCGACCTCGTGATGCCCGGCATGGGCGGGCGCGAGCTGATCGAACGCATCCGGCAGCAGGGGTTTAACGTGCCAATCCTGTGCACGAGCGGCTACGTTCTGCCGGAGGACAAGCAGTCGGGCGCGGGGTATCTGCAAAAACCCTTCACCAGCACGGAACTGTTGCTGAAGGTGAAGGCCGCGCTGGCGGTGACACCAGCGGTTGACTGACGGGCGTTTTTCTGTTTAAGTGAACTTATGCAAATCGAAAGCCTCAAAGTATTTTGCGACCTCGCCGAGACGGAGAGCTTCACCAAGGCCGCGCAGATCAACGGCGTCACGCAGTCCGCCGTCAGCCAGCAGATCAGCGCGCTGGAACGCACGTTCAAGTCGCTGCTCATCGAGCGCAGCAAAAAGAAATTCCGCCTCACCCGCGAGGGCCAGGTGCTCTACGATTACAGCAAGCAAATCATCCAGACTTATCAATCGCTGGACAGCAAGCTCCAGGAATTGAAGGACATCATCTCCGGCACCATCCGCGTGGCGACGATTTATTCCATCGGCCTGCACGATCTGCCGCCGTATATCAAGCGGTTCATGAAGAGCTACCCGACGGTGAACATCCACGTCGAGTATCGCCGCGCCAACCAGGTTTATGACGACGTGTTGAGCAACGTCGTGGACCTCGGCCTCGTCGCCTATCCGGTCAAGGATGCCAAACTGGAGATCGTGCCGCTCCGCAAGGAACCGCTCGTGCTCATCTGCCATCCGCAGCATCCGTTCACGAAGCTAAAATCCGTCCGGCTCAAGGCGCTCGCCGGGCAGAAGGTCATCGGCTTCGAGCCGGACATCCCCACGCGCAAGGCGCTCGACAAAATTTTGAAGGAGCACGGCGTGGAGATCAAACACGTCATGGAGTTCGACAACGTCGAGACCGTGAAACGCGCCGTGGAGATTGACGCGGGCATCTCCATCGTGCCGCACGGAACCGTCATCCAGGAAGTCGCCAAGCAGACGCTCGCATTGGTGACCATCGAGGACGGCGAATTTTACCGTCCGCTCGCCGCCATCTACAAAAAGAACAAGGTGCTCTCGCCCGCCATGAAACAGTTCCTGGCCATCCTCAAGGACACGGCCTGACGCTGCCGCGGATGCGCAGGGGTTGCTGGATGTTTGGATTGTTGGATAGCTGGATGAATGGATAAACCGCGCACACGGTTGTGTTCCCACCACCAATCCACCAATCCAAACATCCACCAATCCACCAATCCGCCTTAATTCACTTCAAGTTCTGCGGATTCAGTGGCTTCAATTCTTTCGGCAGAAAGATTCCATCCTTGCGGATCAGCTCCTCGTCAAACCAGATTTCGCCGCCGCCCCATTCCTTGCGCTGGATGAGCACCATGTCCCAATGGATCGCGCTCTGGTTGCCATTGCCGCAGTCCTCGTAGGCGTTGCCCGGCGTGAAGTGCAGCGACCCGGCGATTTTTTCGTCGAACAAGATGTCGCACATCGGGCTTAAAATATGCGGGTTGAAACCAATGGCGAATTCGCCGATATACCGCGCCCCGGCGTCCGTGTCCAAAATTTCATTCAGCCGCTTGGTGTGGTTCGCCGTCGCCTCGATGATTTTCCCGTCCTTCAACACCAGCCGCACGTTTTCAAATTTCGTTCCAGAGTAAAGCGTCGGCGTGTTGAACTGGATGACGCCGTTCACGGACGTTTTCACCGGGCAGGAAAAAACTTCGCCGTCGGGAATGTTGCGGTCGCCCTTGCACATCTTCGCGCCGATGCCCTTGATGCTGAAACGCAAATCCGTGCCGGGACTGACCAGCCGGACGTGGTTGGTTTTAGCCATCCGCTTTTCCAGCGGCACCATCGCCCGCCCCATCTTCGCATAATCCATCGTGCAGACGTCGAAGTATAAATTTTCAAACGCCTCCGTGCTCATGCCCGCCGCCTGCGCCATGCTCGGCGTGGGCCAGCGCAGCACGCACCAGCGCGTCTTGTTCACGCGATAATCCTGCACCGGCCGGATGACGCGCGAATACAACTGCACCCGGTCGCTCGGCACGTCGGAATTTTCGTTCATGTTGTCCGCGCCGCGGATGGCGATGTAGGCCTGCATTTTTTTCATGCGGAACATCTCGATCTCGCGGATGGTGGCGGCCTGCTTTTCATTCATGCCCAGCAACTGCTCGCGCCCCACGCGGGTCTGGCGCGTCTCGACGAACGGCGTCGCGCCCGCCGCGCGCACGGCGCGGATGAGTTCCACGGTGAACTCGTCCGGCACGTCAATCATGTCGAGCAGGATGCGGTCGCCCTTTTTCAGCTCGGTGGAATAGTTCACGAGCAGTTTCGCCAGTTTGGTGTAACGCGGGTCGGTCATAATTTTTTTCCAAAATAGCAAAATCCCGCGCGATGGAAACGGAAGAATTTCAACGCGCAAAAATTTCATTAACACCCGGCTTTAGCCGGGTGTCGCGTGCCGCACCAAAAACCGCAACCGCTTCAGCGGTTTTCGGCCGGCGGACAAACCGTTGAAACGGTTCAAGACCAGCCGTTCGCCAATACACCCAGCTAAAGCAGGGTGTTAATGAGATGCTGGCCGCCGTGAAACCTGTTAATAGATTAATTTTTACTGTTTATCATTAAATACTTCTTGACTTGAAAAACTGGTTGATTTAGGCTGCGCGGCATGAATGTGCTTCAAATCGCCATCATCCTACTGGCGCTCGGACTTTACTACGCTTTCCGGTTCAGCACGCGGGGCGCTCAAATCCAAGCCGTTGTCCGCCTGCAACGCATTCGTTACGTCGCCCGTTTCTTCAAATGGATTTGTTACGCCGCTTTCGGCCTCATCATCGGCGTGGGAGCCATGGCCATCTTCTCACCTGACATCGTGGGTCACAAAGACAGCCAGGACTTCTGCATTTCGACGCAGCCTGCCATTTTGCTGAGTGAATTTAAGCCGGAAAACCAATGGCTTTATCCGGTATTCTGGGTGTTGTTTACCGCCTTTGTTTGTCGCGGCATTGGTTTTTTCTACCGCCTGTTCAGCAATCTGGAAAAAGGCCAGATCTTCAGCCCGGACAACGTGCGCTGCATCCGAAACATTGGCTGGTGGCTGGTGATTATGCCGTTATTGGCGGTGGGTTTTGAATTATCCAAATTGAGTTGGGCGGCGGTTGAGCCAGGCACGATTGACGTCTCGAATGTGCCCGACGGCTTTCTGAAAGGATTCTTCGTCATCTTCGTCGCCTGGATCATGGACGAAGGCCGGAAGATTCAGGAGGAACAGGAACTGACGGTTTGAACCGCGAATGAAACATCGAACATTCAACATTCAACGCCCAACCTTCAATCAGGTGCGCGCGCAGCGTCACTGGAAGTTCGAGGTTGAATGTTGGTTGTTGGATGTTTCCCCCTGATTAAATCATGCCCATCATCGTCAATCTCGACGTGGTCCTCGCGCAGCGCAAAATGCGGCTGAACGATCTGTCCGACGGCGTGGACATCACGCCGCAAAACCTGTCCATCCTCAAAACCGGCAAGGCCCGGGCCATCCGCTTCTCCACGCTCGAAGCCATCTGCGAACACCTGCAATGCCAGCCCGGCGAAATCCTGGAATACCGTCCCGAACCGGCGAAAAAGAAAAAGCCTTAAACACGGATTGATGGGTTCTTGGATGAGTGGATTGATGGGACGGAAATGCAATTGCCCGCGACCGTTTATCCATCCATCCAAAAATCCATTAATCCAAAAATCCGTTTTTCTCCGTGTCCATCCGCGTCCATCCGTGGTAAAAAACGGCGAGCCAAAATGGTGTTGACCCGAAAAAATCTGGACTGGTGGTGCGAGCGCGGAATTTTATTTCTCGTCGTGGGCATGCTGCTCTTCGCGCCGCTCGCGATGGGCGCGGTGGAGACGCCGGCGTTTCTGGTTTTGCAGGGCGCCGCCGCCGTCATTTTTGTCCTGTGGGGAATCCGGCTGTGGATCGGACGTAAAACGAAAATTCTCTGGCCGCCGCTGGCGTGGGCGGTCCTGGCCTTCACGGTTTATGCCGTGGCGCGCTATTTTACGGCGGACATCGAATGCGTCGCGCGGCTGGAGGTCATCCAGGTGCTGCTGTTCGCGTTTTTATTTTTCGCGGTGGTCAACAATCTGCGCGGGCAGGAGGAGACGGAGATCGTCAGTTTCGCGCTCATCGCGCTGGCCACGCTCATCGCGTGCTACGCGGTGGCGCAACTGGTGGGCCACTCGGACCGGGTGTGGAACGTCTATACCTACAACCTGGCGCGGGCGGGCGGCACCTATATTTCGCCCAATCATCTGGCGGGTTTTCTGGGGATGCTGCTCCCGCTGGCGCTGGCGTTTCTGCTGGTGGGCCGGGTGCACATTGTCGTGCGCATCCTGCTCGGCTACGCGGTGCTGGCGATGGCCGCCGGGCTGGCGGTGACGTTTTCGCGCGCGGGCTGGGTGGCGGCGGCGGCGGGAATTTTCCTGGTGCTGGGCATTTTGCTCGGCCACAAGAACCACCGGCTGCGCGCGGTGATCCTGCTGGCGGTGCTGCTCGCGGGCGGCGCGATCTTTGTCTCGACCTATCTTTCCAAGACGGCGGGCTACACCTACCGCGTGAAAAATCCCAACGCGGAAAGCCCCGGCCTCTACGACTGGACTTCGCGGTTGAAAATGTGGGGCGCGGCGGAGCGGATGTGGCAGGATCATTTTTGGTGGGGCGTCGGCCCGGCGCATTTCGACTATCGCTTCCGCGAATACCGGCCGGAAAATTTTCAGGCGCGGCCCGACCGCTGCCACAACGACTACTTGAACCTGCTCGCCGACTGGGGCGCGGCGGGCGGCCTCATCGTGTTCGCCGGCATGGGCATTTTTATTTTCGGACTGTTCAAGACTTGGCCGCATGTCCGGCGCGAGGAAAATGATTTCGGCACGGGCCAGAGCAACCGCTTCGCCTTTTTTCTCGGCGCGACGGGCGGGCTGGCCGCGCTGGCCGTGCATTCCACGATGGATTTCAACCTGCACATCCCGGCGAACGCGCTCGTCGGCGTGACGCTGCTGGCGCTGGTCGCGAGCAATCTGCGCTTCGCCACCGAGCGCCACTGGTTCCGGGTGGGCACGCCGTTGAAGCTCGGACTCGTCGGCGCGCTGGCGGTGACGGCGGTTTTTTTCCTCGCGCAAGAATGGCGGCGCGGCGTGGAATCGCACTGGCTGTCGCGCGCGGCCCGGCAGGGAAATTTTTCGCCCGAACGCGCCGCCGCACTGGAAAAAGCGTTCGCCGCCGAACCGAAAAATCATCAGACCGCCTACGACATCGGCGAATGTTACCGCACGGAAAGCCTCGAGGGCGGCGACGATTTCGCCGCGCTGGCGGGCCGCGCGCGCGAGTGGTATGCCCGCGCCATCCGCCTGGATCCGCACGACGGCTACGGTTATCTGCGGACGGGGATGTGCCTGGACTGGACCGGCGACCACGCGGCGGCGGAAAATTTTTTCAGCGAGGCCGAGGCGCGCGACCCCAACGGCTATTTCATGATCGCCAACCTTGGCTGGCATTTCGTCCAGCTCGGCGACTACGCCGCCGCGCGCCAGTATTTTCAACGCTCGCTGCGGCTCGACGCGCAGAACCCCACGGCGCTGAACTATCTGTATATCTGCGAACCCAAGCTGCTCGGCCGGGCTTCGGGCCGGCCGCAACTGCCCGCCGGTTTTTGAACCAGAAATTCCCATCCTGGAGAATGAAAAAAGGCGGACGGATTTCTCCGCCCGCCTTCCGTGTTTTCAAATTGGATTTCGGCTACTCCGGTTTGGAATCGCGGTCGCGCGGCGGACTGCGTCGCGCCAAACGCCGTTGGCGATATAATCCGACAGCGGTCAGACCCATGACGACGAGGGCGGACGTGCCAGGCTCGGGCACCGGCACCGCATTGTAGCCGATCACGTCCAAGTATATTTTGCCCGCTGCGGTGAGGTCGTTTTGCACACCGGACTGACTGAAAGCGTTGAAGGAGTCGGGCGTGTAGGGCCCGGTGGCTCTCCAGTCCGTGAGGTCGCCGCCATTGCCGGGCGGATTGAAGTTGTTCAGATCGGTGACCCCGCCATCAATCGAAAAGTAAGCGGCGGGGTCGGTTTGATTCAGACTCCGCACGCCCGGCGCAGTGTAATGGAACAGGTCGGCGGGAATGTAATTGGGGACGCCCGTGAGATTCAGGCCGAGGATGCCGATGCGGCCCATGATTTCGGAGATCTCGTGCTCGGCAATGCCGATGAAATCAAATTTGCCCGCCACCGCGCGGTTGAGCGAGTCGTAGGTATAAGAAAACCCCGCGCCAAAAGTAAACGTCCCGTCAATCGTCGCGTCAATGCCGCCAATCAGTCCCAACGCCTTGGCCTGGGCTCTGGAGAACAGAAAATTCGCCGAGGCGCCGCCAGTTGGATCCACGGCTCCCAGGCTGGCAATTGCCGTGGCGTCGTTCGCGGTGGTTGCGTCATTGATGAGCGAGGTGCGGGTCTGGGCGTAAGTCAGCACGCCCAGGAGACTGGTGCTGCTTTGACCCAGGATGCCCGTCCCGGGAGCGGCCGACAATCGGATGTTGATCTGGATCGGGTCGTTATACAGCGCCGTGAACTGCGAGGCCGCATACACGAACGCATTCTCCGCGCTGATGACGTCCGCGGGTGATAAATTGGCCAGCAGCGAGGCGTCGAAGGTGGGATTGATGATGAGCGCGTGCGCCGGCAAAGCGACGGCCAGCAGCAGGCTGGAGCCAATGAGTGTGCGGGTGGTTTTTTCCATGATGTTGTGCTTGGGTTGGGTTGCCGTTTGCATACAGGTGGTTTCAGTCGCCGGACAATTTAATTAGAAAGAAAGGATTATTGGATCTGCCGAGCCTGACGGGGAAATTTCCTTCATGCCATTTCATGATGGGATTGATGACAACAAAGGCATCAGCGGGTGTCAACCGAAATAACTGCGCGAAAAAGCTGCTGGATCCGGACGAGTTGACTCAAATTAAAAATGTTACCGGGACAGGAAACTAGACGAGGGGTTCAGTGATTCGTTGACTCACACTCGTGGTTGCCCAAACAACAAACATGAGCCTTCCCGGCAAAAAGGATCGTCTCCAGTTGTCCCTCGCCCACACATTTACACAACGCCTGTCCGCCGAATCGAAGCCAGCCCAGACGCGGGATTGGAGATTCACTCCTTCGGCTTGCGCTTGTCCTTGTAATCTTTCCAAAGAATGCCCAGGACCAGCCAGCCGCTCCCGCCAATCGCGATCAAAAAACAAATCATGGCGATGCCGGGATAGCCAAAAATCTGGAAGGTGGAATCAATCCGCATCATCAGCGCCGCCCCCACGATCAGCGCGGCGAGAATGATGCCGGTGGTGACGCGGTTGGCGATTTTTTC
>JAYVCM010000122.1:0-19725 GCA_043749955.1 Limisphaerales bacterium
GGCGCTCCCATCCCACCAAGTTTCGCAGCCGTCGCCAACGGGATTTCCGCCGCCAGTTCCGCGAGCCTCTGCGTCAGCTCCACGTTCACGCGCCATGCCAGCGCCGGATTTTTTTGCGCCTCGCTCACGACGCTGATGGCCGCGCAGTGGATGATGATCTGCGGCCGGTCTTTCTGAAATTCGCGGCGGACGGCGGCGAAATCGAGCAGATCAAAATCCGCACGCGTGAGCGCCCGCACGTGCCAGCGCGGGGCAAATCGTGGCGCGGTCTGGACGAGATATTTTCCAATCAGCCCGTGCGCGCCGGTGATCCAGGCGAGCGGTTTGTTTTCTCCAGCGGAAGTCATTCAACGGTAAATTTCCTTGCGGTCGCCGATGGCGAGAATCAGCACCAGCAAAACCGCGTCGTGAATTTCATAGACGATGCGGTAGTCGCCGACACGGAAGCGGTAACGGTTGCCGAAGCCGGACATTTTTTCCGCGCGAGACGACGAGGGTTTTCGGCCAGCTTTTCAAAGGCGGCATCGAGGCGTTGCTGCAAATCTAAGTCGCGGATTTTCCGCAGGGTTTTCTCGACCGAGGGACGGATTTCTAGGCGGTAACGGCTCATGCCCAGCCAAGTTTTTTGCGGGCTTCGCTCCAAGGAATGTTTTCGCCCGGCTCGGCCAGCGCGCGGGCGGCTGCGGTGTTGTCCGCGAGGTCTTCGGTGCGGCGCAGGTTTTCATCCACGAAACGAAAAACTTTCTTCTGCTGCGTCTGCGGCAGCTTCTTGATTTCCGAAATGATTTCGGTTGCGCTCATGCCAAAATCTTACGCCTGAATCCGGGCTTTGCCAAAAGGAATTTGCGCGCGCCAGCGTGGGGCAAAGCGCCGCGCGGTCTGGACCAGGTAATTTCCAATCAGCCAGTTCGCGTTGGTGATCCGAGCGCGATTGTTAACTCGATTCACTTGCGCGTCAAAAATTCTAATGGGGATGGTGGTGCAGCATCATCTTTAACCAAACCATCCGATGCCGAGCGAAACAGGTGTTGAAGAATAATGGTTTTATCCTGTGCGCTAAATGGTGCGCCTTCACGCGACATTGATAGGCAAGTCAAAATCATCGTGCATCGCTCTGCAGAATCCGTCGCAAGGTGAAGATGACTTTTAGTTTTTCCCCGGAGAGTTGAAAATTTTTTATTCCAGTCCCCGCAAGCTAGCAAGCGTTATCGCAAAGTATTTTCGAAACGGTTTGCCGTGGTGGTGAAAGCCGCAAGTTTGCGACGCTGTTTTGCATTTGAATTCCGGCGCGTTTGCCGTTTAACTTCTGCGCGAAATGTTTCCGCAAAAAATAAAAATTCTGCCGCTGCTCGCCGTGCTGGTTTTCTTTTTTGCAGTCTCATTGCGGGCGGAAAAGACGAATGACCCCGCGCAATTGTGGCGCGTCGAGTTGTCCGACTACGGCTGCGAATCCTCCTGCGCCCTCGCGCCGGACGGGACGATTTATCAGGGCACCTTTTACGGCTGGTTCATCGCCCTCACGCCGGAAGGCAAGGTGAAATGGAAGTGCAAGTCCGGACGCGAAATCAAATCGTCCCCCGCCGTGGCGGCAGACGGGACGATTTATTTCGGTTCGCGCGACCGGAAATTCTACGCGCTCACGCCGGCGGGAAAATTGAAGTGGTCGTTCCCCACCGGGGCCTGGGTGGATTCCTCCCCGGCCATCGCGACGGATGGAACGGTTTATTTCGGCTCGTGGGACAAGAGTTTCTACGCGCTGGCGCCGGACGGAAAATTGAAATGGAAGTTTGCCACGAGCAATCTGGTGACGACGTCGCCGGCCATCGCGGCGGACGGCACGATTTATTTTGGGTCGCACGACAAGAACTTTTACGCGCTCACGCCGGACGGGAAATTGAAATGGAAGTTCCCGACGGGCGCGGAGATTGACGGTTCGCCGGCCATCGCGGCGGACGGGACCATTTATTTCGGCTCGACGGACGGGAAGCTTTACGCGCTGCGTCCTGATGGTTCGGAACTCTGGCATTTGCACACGGGCAGCTACACGGCCGGCTCGCCGGTGCTGGATGAGGAGGGAAATCTTTATCTCGCGGCGAACAAGGAACAGATCGCCGTCAGCCGCGAAGGCAAATTAATCTGGCGACATCCCACGGAGGTGCCGCTGGACATGGCGTGGGCCGTCGCGGCGAACGGGATGGTTTATGTCTCGATGCCCTGGCTGTCCGTCAGCGCGATGGACCGTAAAAATCCGTGGCCGCCCGCCTGGTATTTTTACATGACCTACAACCTCAACTCGTCGCCAAATGTAAATCCGCAGGGCATCATCTACGCGAGCGACTCCACGACCCTGTTCGCGTTCAAGCCCGTGAACGCCGCGCCGCTGGTGAAATCTTCCTGGCCGATGTGGCGCGCGAATCCGCAGCACACGGGCCGGGTGCAGCAGGGGAATTGAAACGGAAATCCGCAGTCAAACCGCTAATCTGCGCTTATCACCGCTAATCGGGAAAGCGGGGTGGGAAAGGGCGAAGGAAATTGCATGCCGTGTTTGATTGTGGGCCATGTTCGTCATCAGCGTGAATCAGCGCAGATTAGCGGTTCAAAATCGGAGTTCAAATTGCAGCCTACGGAAGTTTTTCGCGGCCGCCGAAACCGGTTTCCAGGTCGTGCCAGAATTCCACGTCGTCCTCGTCGGATTCCCAGCAGAGAAAAACTTCGCGGCCGCCGATGAGCGCGGGAAAATCAATCAGCCCGCGCGACAGGTCCTTGATGAAAATCCGGCGGCGCTGGAATTCGGCGAGCAGCGACTGCATTCCGGCGAGCGCGCGGATCCAGTTGTTGACCGTCTCGCCGCCGACATCGTGGCCCTGCTCCGCCATGCCGCCGAGCCGTTTCTCGAACCGCTGCAAGTCCTCGCGCAGGCGGTTGAGTTCCGCCAGCCACTCGCGGATTTGCGGCAACAGTTCACGCGCCTCGTCGCGCGTGTAATGCTTGTCGAAACGGTGGCTCATAAAAAAAGACGTTCGCGGCAGGTGCCCAAGACAACCGCCGCGAACGAGTGAAATCACAGACGACGGCAGATTACTTCTGCCAGGTGCGCTTCTTGTGACGGTTCAAGCGCAGCTTCTTGCGCCGTTTATGCTTGTTGATTTTTGCCTTACGGCGTTTTTTGAGTGATCCCATAATTGGATATGGCGATGAGGTTACAAATTTTGCGCGCAAAGCCAATCAAAAACTTCAGCGTCCCAGGGACTCGCTCATCGCTTTTACGAGCCAGTCCGCCTCCGGTTTGCTGGCGAGGCCGCCGGCCAGCGTCACGCCGGCAGGGTCTTTCACCTCGAATTTCAACGGCGGACGTTCCCCCGTTTGTTGGTAGCGGGCTTTTCGCACGGCAAAATTATCTTCGCTGGCGCGCGTGACCAGCTTGAGGTCGTGGAACGCCTTGGTGCCGCTGGTCATGCCGACTTTGATGTCAAACCGCACGATGTCGCCGGCATCAAACCGGCGGGTCCGCGTGAAAAACAGCCAGTGGTTTTGGAGCGTGACCTCGGAGGAATTCACCGTCACCAGGCTGGACTTGAACAGCAGGTTGATGCCGAAGCTTCCGAAAATCACCGCGAACAATCCAACAATTGCGGCGGCAAAATAGGAAACGTGGTTGATGATGAGCGCACCGCAGCCGGTGGCCGACAGCAAGCCGAAGGCGCTCGTGATAATGGCGGGCACGGGGTTCCGCGCGGCGGGAAAATAAAACTCGCGTCCGTTCGGGCCGTCGGTGACTTGGATTTTGGAATGTTCATCGCGGCGGATTTCCTCGGCGGACATTTGCAGCGACGCCGTCGGATCGGAATCGTTATCCGGCGATGGCACGGTTCCGGCCACGCGGAAGACCGGCACTTCAAACATGGCGGTGAAATCCGGGCCGGCCATTTTCGCCTTCGCCTCCAGCCGCCAGACAATCGTTGAACTGCCGCGCAAGGAAGATTCCGGCTGGTTCGCGGGCAGGTTGAAATGAACGGGAATGCCGCTGCCGCCCGCGCCGGTCGTCGGCAGGCTGGCGTCAGGACGAAAAACTTTTTCACTTTGCCAAATAATATTTTCCGAAACGTGCTGTCCATCGCCAGAACTTGTGACCGTGCGGCTGATGCACGAAAGCTTCAGATGCAGCCCCTGCTCCAAGCGCAGCGGCCGTCCAGTCTGAATCAGCCCATCGAGCGAACCGCCGAGCGGCGCGGGGACTTGCGCGAGTTCAAATGTGCAATCGCCAAAACGTTTGCGCGCCAAAATTCCCTTGATGACCGCAATGCCACAACCAATGCCGATCGCAGGAAACAAAAGAATTGCCAGCGCCTTGTAATTGCCACCGTGTAATTCACCCGGCAGAACGAAAAATGACATCGCCGTTCCAAAGCTGCAAAAGGCCAGGGCAACGATGAATATGATTCTGACTTGCGCGGTGGTGGATGATTTTATTTTGCCAGCCGCCCAGTCATCACGCGCGAGCCAGACTTTTTTGCCGCCATCCGTCTGCGCGTTCCACTTTTCCTCGGCAAGCCGTTGCCTGCGACTCGCGGTGACGGCGGCATACATGATCCCAAATCCGACAGCGGCAAACACAAGTCCGAACAGGCTGATGCCCACGCCTTGCCCCGTTTCGCCGGCGGACAATTTTTTGATGCCGCTCCAGATGGCAAACAAACCAAACGCCGCGAAAGGTGTGGCAAACAGACAGGCAACTATCCCGCCAAGCCAAGTCGCCGCCCGAGAGTTTTTTCCACTGCTGCCGAATTGGAAGCTGAAGTTAGCCACAAGCGGGAGAAAAAATTAGATGTGCTTGGAATCGTTCTCATCCTTCTTCACATAGCCGCTGTCCTGCCGCTGAAAATTCACGGCGTTCTTTTTGACATAGGCGGCGAAGACGTCGTCCGCGCTCATGCCGAGCACTTGCGCCATGCTGATGAGAAAATGAAACAGGTCCACGACTTCGACGCGGGCGTTTTGCTCGTCGAACTTCTGATACTTGGCCCACCATTTCCACGGGACGCTGTCGGTCAGCTCGGCCATCTCCTGTTGCATGGCGCGGGTGTAGTTCAGCAGCCATTTGGTTTTTTCCTCCTCGCTCATGCCGTCGGTTTTCACGCCGATGTGTTCGTTGAGGGCTTTCTGCATCCGAAAGAGTTCGCGGAGTTGGTCGGGATTTTCCATGCGCGAAAAATACCGAAGCCGGAAGCCGGAAGCCAGAATTTAGAAAGTTGTTTTGCGTTTTGATGAAAGGTGGCTAAATTGGAAACATGACTGTGGAACTGCCATTGGATCAGATGACCGTGGAGGAAAAACTTCACGCCATGGAAACCCTCTGGAGCGACCTCTGCCGCGACGAGCAAAACATCCCCGTCCCGCAATGGCACAAGGATTTGCTCGATGAGCGTGAGCGACTGGTGAACGCAGGCAAGGCGAAGTTCACCGATTGGGAAACGGCCAAGAAAAATATTTCCAAGCTGGCGCGTGAAAGTTGAAATCCTCAACCTCGCCGAACTGGACATCCTCGACGGTTTTCATTTCTACGAAGCGCAGGAAGCCGGGTTGGGAAATTATTTTCTCAAACATATCTACACCGACATTGATTCACTGGCACGCTATGCGGGCATCCACCTGAATCCGCACCGGAATTTTCACCGGCTACTTTCCAAAAAATTTCCTTTCGCGGTTTATTACACGGTTGCTGGCAATACGGCTTTTGTTCACGCCGTTGTGGATTGCCGCCGCGACCCCGCGTGGATTCGCGCGCGTTTGAAATGAAGGTCTCGTCCTCGTTCTCGCAGCTCGATTACGAGGACGACGACGAGGACGAATGGAAAATTTTGCGCTTTGAACTTCGCGCGCGAACGCCTTTAATAATCCCATGCCTACGCTTTTAGCCAACGGCGGGCCGGTGATCTGGCTCATCCTGATCGCCGCCGCCGCCGCCGCTGTCGTGTTTGTCGAACGCGCGCTGTTCTGCCATCGCTCGCAGATCAACTCCGCCGAGTTCCTCAACGGCGTCCGCACCGTGCTCAAGCGCGACAACGTCGTCGAGGCCGTTTCCATCTGCGACGCCACGCCCGGCCCGGTCGCGCGGCTCGTGAAAGCCGCCATCCTCAACCGCGACAAGGGCCGCGACCGCGTGCGCGAAGCCGTCGAGGAGGCCGGCCTCGTGGAAGTTCCGCGGCTGGAGGAAAAATTAAATCTGCTCGCCACCATCGCCCAGATCGCGCCGCTGCTCGGATTGTTCGGGACGATTGTGGGTTTCATAGACATCTTCGGGCAGATCGAGGAAGCGGGTTTGTATGCGCACATCCAACTGCTTTCGCACGGCATCTGGAAGGCGCTCATCTGCGCGGCGGCGGGCATCGGCATCGCGATTCCCGCCCACGCCGGATATAATTATCTCGTGAGCCGCGTCAACAAAATCGTTTTGGACATGGAACGCGCCGCCGCCGAGATCGTCAACATCGTCACCGAAAACGGCAACGGCAAATGAAATTCCCGCGCAACTCCCGGATCCTGCGCAGCCAGTTCGACGTGGCGCCGTTCGCCGCCGTTTTTTTCCTGCTCGTTATTTTCGTGATGCTCGGCGCGCTGATGCCCACACCGGGCGTGCCGTTGCAACTGCCGTCTGCCGGCGATCTGCCCGGCAGCAGCCGGCCCAGCATCGCGGTGGCGGTGGACGCGAATGGAAATTATTATTTTGAAAACCAGTTGATCACCGAACCGCGGCTCAAGACCAGTCTGCGCGCCGTTTCCATGGGTTCGCACGAACCGCTCACGCTCGTCATCCACGCCGACAAGTCCGTGACCTACGAGCAACTGCTGCACCTCACGCTGCTGGCGCGCGACCCGGCGGTCGGCATCACCAACCTCCTGCTCGCCACCCTGCCGCGCGCCACCGACGCCCCCGCCCCGCGATGAACGTCCCGCCCACAGAAATGCCCGCGCCCGGACTGGCCGGGCCGAAGCCGTCCGACGAAGGCTGGCGCTGGCGGCAGATCCTGTTGCTCATCGCGCTCGCATTCGTCGCGCACGTCGTCCTGGTGTTTTTTTTCGGCACGAACAAACCGTTTCTCCCGCGCACCCTGAACAATGTCCCGGAACTTTCCATCGCCCGCACGGCGGACGAACTGGTGGCCTTGAACGATCCCGCGCTGTTCGCCCTGCCCAACCCGCGCGATTTCGCGTCCGCCGTCTGGCAGACAGCTCCCGCCATCGAGCCGCCGTCGTTTCGCTGGACGGAAGCGCCACGCCTGCTGGCGCCCGCCGCCGAAAATTTCGGCGCGGTCTTCAACCAGTTCATGCGCACGAACCAATTTCCCGGACTGCCGCCCGCCTTCAAATCGCCCGCCCCGTTTGCCACGGAGTTTCCCGCCATTGAATCCGCGCTGCCGCAAGCCTCGACGCTCCAGATTTCCGGCGGACTCGCGCAGCGCCGCCTGCTCACCCAGCCCGCCCTGCCCTCGCTGCCGTTCAACGACGTCATCGCGCCGAGCAAAGTCCAGGTGCTCGTGGACCGCGCCGGCGGCGTGGTCAGCGCCGTCCTCCTGCCTTCGGAAAATGCGCTCGAAGCCGCCGGGCGCGCCGAGGCCGGCGACAGCAACGCCCTCGCCCACGCGCGCAGCCTGCGGTTCGCGCCGTCAGCGCAGCCCGCCTTCGGCGAAATTATATTTCACTGGCACACCATCCCCGCAGCCACCACCAACGCACCATGAAAACGAAACCAAAAAAAATCCTCGTCATTGATGTCGGCGGAACGAATGTCAAGTTCCACGCGCCCGGCACCGGCCAGCCGGTCAAAATCCCCTCCGGTCTCGAGATGACCGCGGCCATGATGGTCGCCGCCGTCAAAAAAGATTCCGCCGGCTGGCAATACGACGCCGTCGCCATCGGCTATCCCGGCCCGGTGAAAGACAACCGTCCCACGCGCGAACCGCACAACCTCGCCGGCGGCTGGGTGAAGTTCGATTACCAAAAAGCCTTTGGCCGGCCCGTCCGGATGATCAACGACGCCGCGATGCAGGCCCTCGGCGGGCACACCGGCGGACGCATGCTGTTCCTCGGCCTCGGCACCGGGCTTGGCTCCGCGCTCGTCGTGGGCGACATGGTTCTCCCGCTGGAACTCGCGCATCTGCCCTACAAAAAAAACCGCAGCTACGAGGAATATCTCGGCGCCCCCGCCCTCAAACGCCTCGGCAAAAAGAAATGGCGGCATCACGTCGCGGAGGTCACCACGCTGTTGAAAAATGCGCTGCTCGTGGATTACGTCGTGCTGGGCGGCGGCAATGCGCGGCTCATCGAAACCTTTCCGCCCGGCGTCCGGCCCGGCAAAAACACCAACGCCATCCGCGGCGGCCAGCGGCTCTGGAAAAAATAATCCGTGAGCCTCCAGCTTCTCCTCACCGCCTACGTGGCGCTCGCGCTGGGCGGGCTTTGCGTGGTGGGGATCATTTCAGAAATCCGCCGCCGCAAGTTCGGCCCGGCGCATCCCGAAGACCGCGTCTTCCGCTGCCAGAAATGCGGCTTCGTCTATACGGACGACGCCGACGTGGACCGCTCCCGCTGCACCCAGTGCGGCAAACTGAATGAGCCGATGGTGTTTTAAGCGGGATTAATGGATAAATGGATTTTTGGATTGATGGGAGGCAAGCGCGGGATTTTTTCATCCATCCAATAATCCATTCATCCACCAATCCGTTTTAACTTCCCGTCTTCAATTCCACCACGTCGTGCGGCGCGGCTTCGCGCTGGCCGGCGGGCAGACCCAAACCGCTCCCGCTGCACCCAAGGCGGCAAGCTTACGAGCCGATGGTGGTTTAGGCGGAGGAAATTATCCCCAGCTTCAAAGCTTCGTCGCAAATCTTCGCTCCGATTTTCTTTTTCAGAATTTCGACCTGCTTGAATCG
Source organism: Limisphaerales bacterium (assembly GCA_043749955.1). Lineage (GTDB taxonomy): Bacteria > Verrucomicrobiota > Verrucomicrobiia > Limisphaerales > UBA11358 > UBA11358. Next base: position 8,931 of record JAYVCM010000122.1, read on the forward strand.
CTCGTCCTCCAACCCGGCTTCGACAAGACATCTTCTTACCTGCCACCAGCCCGCATCCCAATGTTCCACCTTGAACGCAGCCGTCGGCAGATCTTTGAAGCTTTTGAAGAACGCCCGGTAAATGTCGCCGCCAATTTCCAAAAGTTCCTCGCAATCGGCATCCAGCTTTTGCGTCGCCAGCCACCTGGCCATGAACCGGTCTTCGGTGTCGGCCTTGAGCGAACGCGTGATTTCAGAGTCGGACACCTCCCACTTCTTCACCAGCGAATGTTTGAACGGGAAGAAGTGGTTGATGATCTGAAAAGTTTTCCCCTTGTAAGCCACGTTCCGCAGCGACGCCGTCTGGTTGGAATCCGTGAACAGACTCCAGACCGCACACTGCCGCACAAAGCTGATGCCGGGCTTGGTTTCCGGCTGCAAAAATTGATCCCGGTCATTGATCCAAGTCTTGCGGGTGTTTTTGCGGACGGCGTGGACGATCATCGCCTTGTCAAAATTCTCCGGCACGATGGACAATGCACCCGCGCTGACATACGGCCCGGAGAGCAGCGCGACGTTGTTGTGATGCTGCACGTCATTTCCATTGCACATCAGCGAAGCCAGAAATCCATCGGCAATCCGGTCGCGGACATCCGTGTTGCCGCCTTTGACCGTGATCGCTCCGCCCAGCGGTGGAAAAATTTCCGTGGCATTCGGACGATCAATCCACTTGCTTAAAAAACGGTCGCGATGTTCCGAGACAATCAGCTTGCGCCCCAGCTTGCTGGTGTCGTCGTCCAAAATTGTCACCTCCAGCTTTTGCGCTTCGAGCATTTTCTTGGTCGTCAAATCCCAGACCAGAAAACCAACCGGAAATGGATTCGCCGCCCGCGTGCCGGAAAAATTTGCGGACGAAAACACAAAGCCGTCCTCGAAGGTGAATTGAAAAACTTGGTCGCGAAATTTCTGGTCGTTGTTCGAGTTGATGTATTTCAACGTGGAAAACAAACCGAGATGAGCCTGCTTGCCTGCAAACTCCCGCCGGATGCGGAAAAGAAATTGCGCGAACAGTTCCCGCGACACTTCACCCAGGTCCGCTTGGTGCATGAGCGGGCGGATCTTCGTGTCGCTCACGCTTTGCTTGCTCTCGCCGGAGTAGCCCGCTTTCTGCGAGGTCGCAAATGGCGGATTGATGAAGATGATCCACTTGATGTTCGGGTCGTAAAGATCGCGCAACAAGTTGGCGGGTTTTTTACACACACGGTCGAAAAGTGATTGCTCGTCGAACACGCTTTCGACATCGTCATTGAGATAATCGTATTGAAACACCGTTGCGCCGGGGAAAACCCGCTGGCAATGCTGAACATCCTCATGGGAGAGCGTCGAAAGATAGATGCTCTTGTAGGCGTCCGCCGGCAGAAACCATTCCAGATTCCCCGTGCCGGCAGCCATGTCCCACAGCCGGTAATTCTTCGTCCACCACTTCGGTCCGATGACGCGTTCGAGATAGCTGTGCGCCTTGCGGGCAAACGCAACGGGCGTGAAAAATTCGCCGGTGAAGCGGCGGATCGGATCGTCGGTCAACCGGTCAACCTTGGCGAGAATGTTGCGGATAGCTGCTGTGTCGGTGACTTTCTCGTAGTTCGACCAGAACCATTCGTATTCTTTCGGCAGGATTTTCTTCGCGCGATCTTCGTTCGGTCCGATGTGGAAAACCACCTTGTTCTCCTTCCGGTCGTAACTCGAACCGTTCTGCCGGATGTCGCACAAAAAATAGCGCGAGGATTTTGTTCCGTTGCGGACGGAATCGCCGAAACACTTGTTCCAATAATCAAAAACGTCCTCGAAATTTTCCTCCGTGATGAGCTTCTTGACGCGAAAATCAAACTCCGCCTGCTTGGTGCGGTGCTGCGCGAGACGTTGCGAGAACATCTCGTATTCCGCTTCTCCGAGAATTTCAAAAACTTTGATGGCCTCGGTCTCCGTCGCCGCCGCGATGTCGGCCACCAGTTTTTCGTCCGGCTGGCTGGGCGCGAGTTCCCAATCATATTTGGTTTCGTTGCCGTATAATTTTTTCCAGCGGTGCGTGTCGGTAAAGAACGCCTGATCCGAATCGGCGACACAAATCACCGGCGGCACAACCTTGTCCGCGTAACCCAGCCGCAACCGGCGGACATAATACATCACCTGTGCGAGAACGGCGGCGCGGGCGTCACGCTTCTGGAGGCTGCGGGAGAATTTGAATTCAAAAAAGATTTCCGGCGAATAAAGGTCGTGGCGAAACTCCGTGTCGTAATCCAGCGCGAAGTGCGCGGCGTAGGCGTGCTTCACTTCCTCCTCGGTTTTCGCCTTGAGCAGCGCCTTTTTGAAGCTGGAAAAGTTTTTCGCCATTTTGTTTTTCAATTCCCCGTCTTCAATTCCACCACGTCGTGCGGCGCGGCCTCGCGCTGGCCGGCGGGGCTGACGCGGATGTAGCGCGCCTTCTGCCGGAGCGATTCCAGATTTTTCGCGCCGAGATAACCCATGCCGCTCTGGATGCCGCCGATGAGCTGTGCCAGCACGCGGTCCACCGGGCCGCTCGCTTCCTTGAGCGCCTCGATGCCTTCGGCGGCGACTTTGCGCGTGGCGTCGGACTTCTCGTGGCCGTAACGCGCCGCGCTGCCGGACTTCATCGCCGCGAGGCTGCCCATGCCGCGATAATGTTTATACATCTTGCCGCTGATCTCCACGACTTCGCCGGGCGCTTCAGTGCAGCCGGCAAAAATGCCGCCGCAAATCACCGCTTGTGCGAGCGTCAATGCCTTGACGATGTCGCCGGACTTGGTGATGCCGCCGTCGGCGAGGATGGAAACTTTTTTCTTTGCCGCCGCGCGCGAGCAGACATACAGCGCCGTCATCTGCGGAATGCCCACGCCGGCGACGATCCGCGTGGTGCAGATGGAACCCGGCCCCTGCCCCACCTTGATGGCGTTCGCGCCGCAGTCGGCCAGATACTCCACGCCCGCTGCGCTGGTCACATTGCCGGCGATGATGGGCAGTTTCGGAAACGCATCGCGCAACACTTTGACGGTGTCGCCCACGCCCTGGCTGTGACCGTGCGCGGTGGAAACGGCGACGACGTCCACGCCGCGCTCCACGAGTCCGCCAACATGTTCGAGGATCCGTCCGCGATCCAGTTCGCCAAAAGCATTACGCGTGGCGCTCACGGCGGCGCCGCAGACGAGGCGGAAATGCGAATCGCGCGCGGGCTTGAACTGCGCCTTGCGTTCCTGCGTGATGCGCTCGACATCGCTCATGGTGATGAGGCCGTGCAAGCGGTCGTCGTCGTCCACCACGAGCAGCTTGTGGATGCCGAGATGTTCGGTGAAAAATTTGTCGGCGCGCGCAATCGGATCTTTGCCGAGTTCCTTCTTGGTGATGGTGTGGACCTGTTTGCGCGGCGTGAGGGCGTCGGCAACTTTCTTCGCGGCGTAACGCGGCTTGACGACGTGGCCGGAAAGCAGGCCCACGAGTTTTCCCTTTTCATCCACCACGGGAAACGTGCTGAAGCCGAATTTTTTCTGTTCAATCAGCTCCAGCACGTCGCCGATGAGCTGGTCAGGAGCGACCTTGATGGGTTCCTGAATCAGTCCTTGCACATGAAACTTCACGCGGCTGACTTCGGAGAGCTGCTGCCGCTCCGGCATGTTGTAATGGATGAGGCCGAGGCCGCCATTGAGCGCCATGGCGATGGCCATGCGCGATTCCGTGACGGTGTCCATGTCGGCGGAGATGGCGGGGATGTTCAGGAGCAGGCTGTCCGCAAGCTGCGTGTCGAGCTGGGTGTTGCGCGGCAGGATGTCCGAGTAAAGCGTCGCCAGCGTGATGTCGTCGTAGGTCAGGCCGATTTTGCTGTTCGCGGGGAAAAATGAATCCGCCGTCTGGTAGAAGGAATCGTCGAGGTTGGAATTGCGCGTTGCTGCCATGACAGAAAATGCCGATTGCACCACGGCTTTGGCAAGTCAATTTTGAACGGGTGCATTTTGACACGGTTCTTAAATTTTAGGTGCGGCGATGATTTCCCCTTGGCTCCCGCTCGGAGCGGGACTGGAAGCGCTGTCCTACTTTGGCGGCGAAGCCGCCTGCAACGTAGGGCAGCGCTTCCAGCCTGCCCCTTTGCCAGGAACAGGGTCCAGAGGGATCCGGCTGACGAATAAAAATTATGGCAGGCCGCTATTTTTCTTTTTCAAAATTGCCGCCGCCAGCCCGCTCAAAATCAGCATCGCTCCCAGCACGCAGATGATGGCCGCACCCGTCGGCAAATCGAACCGGTAGGCGGCATATAATCCCAGCACACCGGAACCCGTGGCGACGCCCCACCCCACCGCCAGCAGCGCGGCGACGCGGTTGACCAGCAGGTTCGCGCAGACCGCCGGCACGATGAGATACGAGAACACCAGCAGCACGCCGCCAATCTGAACGAAGCTCGTCACCACCAAACCGAACAGGGCGTAAAACAAAAAATCCCACCAGCGCACGGCCATTCCTTCCGCCTCGGCGCGCTCCGGCTCAAAGGAGATCATCATAAATTTTTTCCGGAACACGAAGTGAACCGCCCCAATGACGAGGTAGATGCAAAAAGTTTTCAGCACTTCCTTCGGGCTGACCAGCAGCACGTCGCCGATGAGCGTCCGGCGCAACTGCTCGTTGCCTTCCGCCGTGCGGCTCAACAACAGAATCCCCGCCGCCGCCGCCACGACATAAATGATTCCGATCAACGCCTCCTGCGGCACGCGTGAATGAGTCCGCATCCGTGTCAGCGCAAAGATGGCCGCGCCGACGAGCGTGAAACCAAACGACCAGAGGTAAGTCTGCGTGTCCGCCGCTTCGTGACCGAGCAGCAGGCTCACGCACGCGCCCAGCGACGCCACCTGTGCGAGCGCAAGGTCAACAAAGATGACCTCGCGCCGCACGATGTGCAGCCCGAGATAGACGAGGATTCCCGGCAACAACAGACACGCGATCAGCGGCCACTTCATCACGGTGAACATTTCAGTCATATTATTGGAGCGCCGGTCTCCGACCCGGCGCGTTTATAACAATGGGCATCAACGAGCCGGGCCGGACGCCGGCGTTCCCAGCGCCATTGCCAGCGAATTCACCAACTGATCCAGCAATTGGATGTAGCCGCCCTCGGTGCCTTTGAGTCCGCCGGGAAATTGCGTCACCGCCACGACCGTTGCGTCCGTGTTGCGCGCCACGGTTTCCGCCGTGCGCCGGTTGAGATACACATCCACGATGATGACGCGCACTGACTCCGTTTTCATTTTCGTGATTACTTCGGCCAGATGCGACGGCGTCGGTGGAATGCCCGGCTTGGGTTCGAGAAACAAATCAATCTTCAAACCAAACTCCCGCGCGAAGTAAGGCCACGAATCGTGATACGCCACCACGCCCCGGCCTTTGAACGGCGCGAGTGTCTTTTGCCATTCCACCAGCTTCGCATCGAGCGCGGCCGTGAATGCTTTCAGCCTGGCGCGGTAGGCCCCGGCGTTCGCTGCATCATTTTCGGCAAACGCATCGGCGATGTTTTGCGCGATGATCTTTGCGTTCGACGGACTGATGGCGAAATGCGGATTACCCGCCGCGTGAATGTCGCCGCGCGAACGGTCCAGCGTCGCCGGCACGTCCAGCAGCGACAAACCTTTCGAGCAATTCACATGGCCGGGCGCGCCCGCCACGATTTTCCCGTTGCGCGACTGGTCGAGCAGCGCGGGCAGCCAGCCGATTTCCAATTCCGCGCCGCCCTCGATCACCACGTCGGCGTGGTTCAGCTTCACGATGAAGCTCGGCTTGGCATCCACGAAATGCGGGTCTTCCGTGGGTTTCGCCAGCGTGGAGAGCGTAATTGTATCGCCGCCAATTTCCTTGGCGATAGACGCAAGATCGGACGTGGTCGCCACGACGTTTAATTTTGCCTGTGCGCTCGCCGTCAAAAGCGTCGCGGCCAAAAGGGTGAGAATTTTATTTTTCATATCCGTGTTCATCTGTGTTTATCCGTGGTTAAAATTTATGCGCGCCGTGAGCACCGAGGAGGAATTCAAATTGCAGCCAGACCGAATGAGCATCGCCAAACTGCGCACCGTGGTCGTAATTATATTGCAGCCGGATCTTGGAGAACTCGCTGGGATAAAACGTCAGCACGGGCGAAACGCGATAACGCTCGCCGCGAAAGGGATCGCCCGCGTCACTTGCGGCAGAATTGCCGCTCGCGAATTCACCGCGCAGCCCCGTCACCCAGCGCGGTTTGAAACCCCACAACACTTGTGAATAGCCGCCCCAGTCATGCAGCGTTTCCGCCGGCAGCATCGGAACAGCCGTCGGATCAGCGCCCGCATCGAACCGGCGATACAACAGCTCCGTCTGCCACGACACGAACGGAAAGCCTGCGTCCGCGTCCGCCGGTTTCCATTTCCAATACGCATCCACACCGTAGATTTCCGTCCGCGCATTCGCGCCGGTGTCATTCGGACCGAACGCCCCCGAAGCGCCGAGCACAAGCGTCTGGTTGTCGGTCAGTTCAAACGATGAAACAATTCGCGGCACGAAAACCACATCGTCCAAACCTCGCAAAGTGCGATCCATCGTCGCGCGACCTTGAAAACGATTTACGCCGAGACTGTCGGGTTCACCCGGATTGCGGAAGCTGAACGCTGTGCTGCCCTGCCCGTCGAGAACGCCGAGAAACACCTCCGTGTAAAACGGTGTCGGCACCAGCCACGAAAGTTGTGCGGCGATGCTCCTCAAACCGTCCGGTCCGAACGCGCGACCAAGAATGATCGGCTGATCCACAAACGCCCAGGTATGCGGATGCTGCGGATTTTGGCGGCCAAAGTTGGCGAAGAACTGTCCGCCCTTGACCTGCAAATTCCACGGCAGCGACGTGGACTGCGCATACGCTTCCTCCAGCTCGATGCTCGTCTCGTTGTTGTTGTCCAGTTTGAGCACGATGTTCGCGAAGCCTTTGAGATACGGATCCACCGCGCCGTCAATCGAGATCTCGGCGTTGCGAAGCGAGAACCCATTTTTTTGCGGATCGTGATCGCCAAGCTGAAGAAACGCCGATGGATCTTTGGCCGTGGAACCGCCGACTGCCATCATCGCATCGAAGCTGATGTTCATATAGGCCGAACCGGCGCGTGCAATAGTCAGCGGCTGCGACGGCGACCAGGCTGCCGATGGCTTGGCTGCATACGCCGGAGCCTGGGGCCATTCCGGCATGGTCGGCGTTGCACTGGCATCAGAAGCTGCCGGCGGGTTCGTCGGCAGCACCATGAGCCGTTGCTGGAGCGAATGGATCACTTCGTCCTGCGCGGCGATTTTTTTCTCAAAGCGCGCCTCCATGCCATGCTCGCGCTGCTCAAACATTTCCTGCATCTGCTTCAAACGCTGCTCAAAGTCAGCGGGTTTATTTGTCTCCTGGGCCTGCGCGATCCCGCACAGCGGGACGCACAGGCAAAGGGCCGAAGACACGCCCATCAAATTTTTCAGTTTCATATTTTTTCTCCCATCCGGCGCACACGCATCGCGAGCACAACGGTTCAAACGGAATTTCTAAACGGAAATCCAATCAGCAAAAGCTGACCGGCCAATCAGACAAGGGAAGAAACTGCGGCTGGCGGGGCGCGTCCGGCGGGAAGATTTTCAATGGCCGGAGCAAAGATGGAAAAAATAATCTGCGGGGTCGTCTCAACTGGAACTGTTGGCGTAACGGCGGAAATTTCAACCGTGGGCGAGTCCACCTGGCCGTGGGCGAACATTGTCGTCGCACACTGGTGCGCCGCGTTGTGCGCATCCTCGTGGAGCAGTTCGTGCAACGCGGGACAAACCACCATCGCGTCCAACAGCAGGACAAGACCGGCCAGCAACGAGGCGATGACCGCCTGGCTGTGCCGCTTGAAATGATGTTTCACAATTTGCAAACCGTTTGCTTTTAGCAGAGCGCGTGCCGCACACGCAAGCTGTTTTGAAAACTTCCGGCGGCAATCTTGGAACGCCGAACTCCGGTTCGGCAAGCTGCAGTTGGAGTTCAAGCTTTAGCTTGTTCGGCGAACAGGCTGAAGCCTGAACTCAAACTGGCCGATCAGGAGATCGGCGTTCCACAGTTTAATCCGCGTAGCCCGCCGGGTGTTTCTGGTGCCACGCCCAAGCCGTCTTCACGATGTCTTCGAGCTTGGGATACTGCGGTTTCCAGCCGAGTTCAGTGAACGCTTTGTTCGCGGCGGCGACGAGCCGGGGCGGATCACCGGGACGACGCGGCTTTTCCACCGCCGCAATTTTTTTGCCGGTGATTTTTTCGCACATCGAAATCACTTCGCGCACCGAGTAGCCGTCGCCGTTGCCGAGATTGAAGAATCCACTCTTGCCCGGCTGCAAGCCGAGGATGTGCGCCTGCGCCAGATCCTTGATGTGGATGTAATCGCGGATGCACGTGCCGTCGGGAGTCGGATAATCCGTGCCGTAAATTTCCAGGTGCGGCTTCCGGCCCTGCGCCACGAACAGGACGTTCGGGATGAGATGCGATTCGATGCGGTGGTGCTCGCCAAATTTCTCACTGGCTCCGGCGGCGTTGAAATAGCGGAAGGCGATGAACTCCAGCTTGTAAATTTCATGATACCACAGCAGCACCTTCTCGAACATCAGCTTGGATTCGCCGTAAGGATTGATCGGGCGCTGCGGCAGATCTTCCGTCATCGGCATGCGGTCGGGCGGGCCGTAGGTGGCGCAGGTGGAGCTGAAGACGAATTTTTTCACGCCACATTCCACGGCGGCGTCGGCGAGCTTGAGCGCGTTGACGAGGTTGTTGTGAAAATACTTTTTCGGATTCGTCATGGATTCGCCGACCAGCGCGTTCGCGGCGAAATGCAAAATGGCATCCGGCTTCACCGATTTGACGGCGGCGAGAATATTCCCTTCCTCTTCTGGCTTGGCCAAAATAAATTTGGCGCGCGGGTCAACGGCGGAGCGGTGGCCTTCAGTGAGGTTGTCATAGACCGTGACCTGATGCCCGGCATTGAGCAGTTCCTCCGTGCAGACCGAGCCGATGTAGCCGGCGCCGCCGGTGACAAGAACATTCATGCTGTGAATGTAAAAAAATCGCGCGGAGTTTCAAAGTTGAAACTGCGGATGCGCCTGAAGTTTTTTCCACGACGCATCGGTCAGCGGCGCGATGCGATAGACCGGCTCCACCATCGGCTCGGCGCTGTGCGAACGTTTCGCGCGTTCCAGCCAGCGCTGGTCGAGCGGTTCGGTGATCAGCTCCAGCGTGTTGGCGGCGATCGTCGTCTCCTCTTTCTCGCCGGTGGCGTGGCCGACGCCTACAAAAAAACCTGCGAGCAGCAGCGTCACGCGCAGAATCGTGCTGCGGGAATACGTCGGCAGCGCGCACGGACGCTGCGGGTCGAGCCGATGAAACAGGTTCGTGAAGAGCGGCAGCGTCCACATCGCCGGATTTCTGGCAGGCGAATACGCATCGAACAAAATCGCATGCGGCGGAGCGCCGAGCACCGTCTCGGCGTGTTGAAGCTGGAGTTCAAGCTTTAGCTTGTCCGGAGAGCAGGCTGAAGCCTGAACTCCAACTAGCCGAGACGGTGCTCGGCGTTCCGATTCGCGGGCGAGCCACGACGGAAAATCGCCGTGATGAAATTCCCAGTTCACCGATTGCTGGCCGTCCTGGAACTCGACGCGATGTTCGCGCAGAAATTCTTGCAGCCGGTTTTCGTAGCCGCCGAAATAGCCGAGCGCGTCCGCATTTTTCAACGCAAACTCCAGCGGTTCCAGCGTGTGGTCAAAGCTGACGAGGCGGAGGCTGCACGCGATGTCCCGCGTGGCGCGCAGCACGGTGAGCGAGTTCGCGGCGGCACCGAGGCCGACATCCCAGATCACAAATTCGCCGGTATGATTTTTGAGCCGCTCGCGCAGCCGGAGTTGATTGACGTAAAGCGCCTCCGCCTCCGCGACCGGGCCGACGACCGGATGAAACGTCTCCGCATCCACGAGCGAGCGCACGGAGCAGATGCCGTTGTTCAGGCGGACGAGCTGGTAGTTGTTCGGCACGAAAAGTTGCGGTCAATTTCCAGCCGATGAAGGAAATCAGTTCTGACTTCGGCGTTTGAACGATTTGCTCAAGTCTTCCAGCCGCACCCAGTTTTTCGGGTTGCGGTCGTCAATGCGGCTGGTCATTTCTGTGCGCCAGGCGGGATCCTCGCGCAACCGCAGATGCAGAAGAAAGGCCGCCAGTTTGTTCTGGCGGACACGCGGCCAGTCCGCAACCTCACGCATTACTTCAGCCATGCTCATGGGGAAAAAAGTTACACGACCGCCGACGGTTTGCAACCCCCGCCTTGCCTGGGAGCGCCGGCGTCTCGCCGGCGGGTTGCTCGAAAAACTCGCCGGCGGGCCGCCGGCGCTCACGGATCAAAGCTGCGCCATCGCCTTGTCCAGCGCGGCGTATAGCTGGTTCATCGTGGCCTCGGTTTCGTCGCCCATGTTCGAGAGACGGAACGTGGTGCCTTTGATTTTTCCGTAGCCGCCGTCAATCAGGAAGCCCTGATCCTTGACGAGCTTCTGCAATTTCGCCACGTCCACCGTGCGGCCGCCGGGACGCGCGCCGTTGCTGATACAGGTCAGCGTTACGGATTCAAAACCTTTTTCGGGAAACAGATTGAAACCGTGTTTTGCCGCCCAGTCGCGCGTGAGCTGGTTGGTTTTCTTATGGCGGGCGTAACGGTTCTCCAAACCTTCGGCGAAGAAATCATCGAGCTTGGACGACAGCGCG
>JAYVCM010000123.1:0-2530 GCA_043749955.1 Limisphaerales bacterium
GAGCACGTCGCGGACGGAGGGGATCTGCCCGCGCACTTTATCTTTCACTTCGTGGCCGAGGCGGTGCGAGTTTTCCACCGTCATCTGCGGGTCCACCTCGAGGTGCATGTCCACGAAAAACTGGTAGCCCATCTTGCGCACGAAACATTTTTCCACGCCGGCCACGCCGGGAATCGTCGCGGCCACGGTGCGGATTTTCGCGATGAGTTCGAGGTCGGGCGAGCGGTCCATCAATTCGTTTACCGCCGGCAGCAGCAGCCGCCAGCCGTTCCATCCAATGACGGCGGCGGCGGCGACGGCGGCCCAGTTGTCCGCCGCTTCGTAGCCTTTGCCGCCAAGGAGCGAAATGCTGATGCCCAGAAACGCGGCGGCGGAAGTGATCGCGTCGCTGCGATGATGCCAGGCGTCGGTCTCCACGGCGGAGCTTTCGACCGTCTCCGATTCACGCAGCACAAAGCGGAATAAAATTTCTTTCACGGCAATCACGGCGACCAGCAGGATCAGCGTCCACGGCGACGGGGCGACGCGCGGTTCGTTGAGGGCGTGCAGCGCGTTGAAGGTGATCCACGCGGCAGCGAGCAGCAGCATGACGGAGACGATGGCTGACGCGATGGGTTCCGCCTTGCCGTGGCCATAGGGATGGTCGTCGTCCGGCGGCGTCTCGGCGACGACCAGTCCGCGCCAGACGATGATGGAGCTGAAGATGTCCGCTAGCGATTCGACCGCGTCGGCGATGAGCGCCTGCGAATGGCCAAAGATGCCCGCGAGAAATTTCGCGATGGTCAGCGTGACGTTCGCGGCGAGGCCGAGAAACGTGGCGCGGAGACTGCGTTGCAGGCGGGCGGAGGACACGCGGGATTATTAACCACGAAACCGACGAAATGACACGAAAGAAATCGCGGGACGTGACGAGTGACGAGTGATGCGTGGCGCGTGAAAACGTGATGCGCGTCCTGCCGGATTCACGCATCACTCGTCACGCATCACGTCTTCAAATCATGTGACAGAACATCGCGTCGCGGAGCTTCGGCTCGAACCAGGTGCTCTTGGGCGGCATGATGCCGCCGGCGTCGGCGATGCTCATCAGGTCTTCGATGCTCGTCGGGAACATGGAGAACGCGCAGGCGTATTCGCCGCTGTTCACGAGCTTTTCCAGTTCCGCCGTGCCCCGGATGCCGCCGACGAAATTGATTTTGTTGCTCGTGCGCGGATCGTCAATGCCGAAGACGGGCGCGAGAATTTGTTTTTGCAGCAGCGTCACGTCGAGCTGTTCAATCGGGTCGTTGAGCGTGGTCAATTTCGGTTTGAACGTGAGCGTGTGCCAGCGCTTGTTCATATACAAACCCAGCTCGTGTTTGCGCGTGGGCACGGCTGTGCCCATGCGGACGATGTGAAAAACCTCTTCCAATTTCTTGAGCAATTCCTGCGGCGTGAGGCCGTTCAAATCTTTCAGCACGCGGTTGTAGGGCAGGATCTGCATCTGGTTGTGCGGGAAAATAACGGTGAGAAATTGTCCGCTGTGGCCGGCGCCCGTAGCGGCAGGCGTCCCGCCTGCCGTAGAGGGCGGCAGCTTGCCGCCCGGACGTGCGCTGAAATTATCATGAGTCGTGGAGTTTTGCCTGTCAGTTCCGCCGGGCAGGATGCCCGGCTCTACGGCAGGCGCGACGCCCGCCGCTACATTCCGTTGCAAATAAACCCGCGCCGCCGCCGCGCTGCGATGATGGCCGTCGGCGATATACAGAAACGGAATCTGTGCGAACTGTGTTTCCACAAACGAGATTTCTTCCGCGCTGGAAATGATCCACGATGTGTGGCGCACGCCGTCCTTGCCTGTGAAATCCACGGCGGGCGACTCGGAAATTTTCTTCGCCACGAACGCGTCAAACGTCTCCACGGCACGATAGGTCAGGAACACCGGACCGGTCTGCGAGTTGAGCGCTTCGATGTGGCGCACGCGGTCGTCTTCTTTGTCGGGGCGGGTGAGTTCGTGCTTCTTGATGAGGTTGTGGAGGTATTCCTCGCAGCTCGCGGCGGCGACGAGGCCGGTCTGCGCGTGTTTGCCCCCGTCCTCCGTAGCAGCACTGCGGAGGGTGGACATGATCTGCCGATACAGATAGAAATTCGGCTGGCCGTCCTGCTGAAGCGCACCTTCGGCAATGAGCCGGGCAAAATTCTCTTTACCCTTGGCATAAACCTCCGATGAATGGATGTCAGTCGCCGGCGGCAGGTCAATCTCCGGCTTGCTGACGTGCAGGAAGCTCAAGGGATTGCCGGCGGCGAGGGCGCGCGCCTCATCGGACGACATGACGTCGTAGGGCAGCTCGCAGATTTGCGAGGCGAGTTCGGGTTTGGGGCGCAGGGCGGCAAAAGGTTTTAGGGTGGCCATAAAATGAACGGTGAATTTACGGCAATTCGCGGCCAACGCACGAACAAATTGTGAGTCAGTTGAATTTTTTTTGATTTAAATTTTATCCATGGAAAAGATCCGGGCCATTTTGGACCAGGCGGACGTGCTGCCGCCGTCGCCGTC
>JAYVCM010000124.1:0-10584 GCA_043749955.1 Limisphaerales bacterium
CTCGCGTTTCTCTGCGTTCTCCGCGCCTCTGCGTTTGTCCGGCCTTTGTTTCTTGGTTGCTTGGTTGTTAAAAATTTTAGCTTGAGCACCGGACGGGGCTGGCCAGAATCTTCCCATGTCATCCCTGCCCGGCAAATTCATCGCCGCCTTTGCGGCGTTTTTTCTCCTGCAATCCAGTCGCGCGGCTGAATCTACTTCATCGCTCACGTTGTTTTACACCAACGCTGCCGTCAAATGGACGGAGGCCCTGCCCATCGGCAACGGGCGGCTCGGCGCGATGATTTTCGGCGGGACCGAACGCGAGCATCTGCAATTGAACGAAGGCACGCTCTGGGCCGGCGGGCCTTACGACCCGAATAATACGAACGCGCTCGGCGCGCTGCCCGAGGCGCGCAAGCTGGTGTTTGAAGGCAAATACGACGAGGCGGCAAAATTCATCAGCAGCAACATGATGGCCGTGCCGCTACGCGAAATGCCTTACGAAACGATGGGGGATCTGTTTCTGGATTTTGGGACGAATAATATGCCGGTGGAAAATTATCGGCGCGATCTCGACCTCGACACCGCTGTCGCCACGGTGAGTTACACGGCAAGAGGCGTTCACTTTAAACGCGAAATTTTTTCCAGCCCGGTGGATCAAGTCATCGTCATCCGGCTCACAGCGGACAAGCCCGGACAGATTTCTTTCACCGCCGGAATGACCACGCCGCAAAAGGCTGAAATGAGTTTTGCAGCACACCAACGAGGACTTGTTGACGCGTCTCTTGTTATGAGTGGTATCAATGGTGATGCACGTGGCATCAATGGCGCGCTAAAATTTCAAGCGTGGGTTAAACCGCTGGCGACCGGTGGTAAAATTTTATGGCACACAAACCACTCTCTTTCCATCACCGGTGCAGATTCCGTCACGTTATTAATCGCCGCCGCAACAAGCTATAAAAACTATCACGACGTGAGCGGTGATCCCCAAGCCACCGCTAGAGACCAGATTTCCGCCGCAAAAAAACAGCCATTTGAAAAACTCCGTTCCGCCCACATTGCCGAGCATCAAAGATTGTTCCGCCGCGTCGAATTGAATCTGGGGGAAACCGACTCAATGAAACTGCCGACCGACCAGCGCATCGCGCATTTCGCCGACGGCAATGACCCGCAACTCGCAACGCTTTATTTTCAATTCGCGCGTTACCTTTTGATTTGCTGCTCCCGCCCCGGAGGACAGCCCGCGACGTTGCAAGGTCTTTGGAACGATTCGTTGACACCGCCATGGGACAGTAAATACACCATCAACATCAACACCGAGATGAACTACTGGCCCGCCGAGATCTGCAACCTCAGCGAATGTGTCGAGCCGCTCACGGCGATGGTGCTGGATATCGCCGAGACGGGCAAACGCACGGCGAAGGTTCACTACGGCGCCAGCGGCTGGGTGACGCATCACAACACGGACTTGTGGCGGGCGACCGCGCCCGTGGATGGCCCGAATTCCGGCATGTGGCCGATGGGCGGCGCGTGGCTGTTGCAAAATTTATGGGAACATTATCTGTTCACCGACGATAAAAATTATTTGAAGAAAATTTATCCGGCCATGCACGGCGCGGCGCAATTTTTCCTCGATACGCTCGTCGAGGAACCAACGCACCACTGGCTCGTCACCTGCCCTTCGCTCTCGCCGGAAAACAAGAATCCCGCCGCCAAAAACACCAGCATCACCGCCGGGCCGACGATGGATCTGCAGATCCTGCGCGACCTCTTCGCCAACTGCATTCGCGCCTCGGAAATTCTCGGCACGGATAAAAAATTCGCCGCGCAACTCGCCGCCACGCGCTCGCGGCTTGCGCCGATGCAGATCGGCTCGTCCGGCCAGTTGCAGGAATGGCTCGCGGACTGGGACATGCAGGCCAAAGAAATTCATCATCGCCACGTCTCGCATCTCTACGGACTTTATCCAAGCGCGCAGATTGACGTGAACACCACGCCCGAACTCGCCGCCGCCGCCAAAAAATCCCTGGAGATCCGTGGCGACCAGGCCACCGGCTGGGCCACCGCGTGGCGCATCAATTTGTGGGCGCGGCTGCACGACGGCGACCATGCGTTCAGCATCTTGGAATTTCTGCTGAGTCCGGCGCGCACCTATCCCGACATGTTCGATGCGCATCCGCCGTTTCAGATTGATGGCAATTTCGGCGGCGCGGCGGGCATCGCCGAAATGCTGCTGCAAAGCCACAACGACGAAATTCAGTTGCTGCCCGCGCTTCCAAAAGCCTGGCCGACCGGCAGCGTGAAAGGTCTCCGCGCGCGCGGCGGCTTCGAGGTGGACATCAATTGGAAGGATGGAAAACTTCTCTCTGCCAGCGTGAAATCGCTGAACGGAAATCCGGTCCGCCTCCGCTACGGCCAGACGACGCGGTTCGTAAAAACTCGCAAAGGCCAGGAGGTTTTGTGGGACGGCGAGAAGGACAGGTTGATCGAGAAAAATTCGACGAGAGAATTTTAGGGCGTGTCTGGGCGGTGGAACGCCGATCTCCTGATCGGCTCGATGGTCAAATTTCTGACCGGGCCGATCGGGAGATCGGCGTTCCGACAACGGCTCCCGCTTATTGCGGATCGGAAAGTAGCGTGACGGGAGTTTGGCGCGAGCGGAGCGCGGCGTTCACGCCGCTTCAACGTCCAAAACAGAACGGCGTTGAAAAACTCACCCGCGCCTGCGCTGCGGGCATTGAAGCGGCGTGAACACCTTGTCATTACCCACATCTTGCCGAAGTCCCGGGGGCAATCCCAAAGGGATTGTGTCCTCCAGCCCAGCCGCAGAAAATCCAGCCAACCCCAACGGGGTTGCGGCCGGGTTCGCCGCGAAGAAGCCGCAACCCCGTGGGGGTTGGGGCTGTCCGGGTCGGCCCTTACCCAAGGTAGCTCGTGCCTCGCAACCTTGGGCTTTGGGCCGGAATCCCTTTGGGATTCTTTTGCCAATGCCGTCCCCCGACTTGTGGGTAATGACAAGGCGTGAACGCCGCGCTCCGCTCGCCGATGTTGTCCGCTCAAATCAATTTCGTCACCACCTCAAAAACATCCGCGACCTTCACCGACTCCATGCACGCGATCAGTTCCGCGCGCGTGCCCTTGATGTCGCCGCCGTCATAGCGGTAATAATCCAGCCCGCGTCCGTTCACCACGGGATTCTTCACGAGCGTGAAATTATTTCCGAACGGCCAGTTCGTCACGTTCAGCGTCGGCGCCTCGATGACGATCTGGTTGCGCGCCTTTACCGCCGCCGCGATGTGCATGAGCGCCGTGTCCACGCTCAAGAACGCACTGCAACGCTTCATCAGCGCCGCCGTCTGCCGGAGATTTTGCGTCTTCGCCTCCAGCGTCAGGTCGCGGTTCGCCTGCGCCAGCACCACCTGATGCTCCTTCGCCTCCTCCGGTCCACCGAAAAGCAAAACATGGATGTCGGGACGCTCCTTGTTCAATCGTCGCACCAGCCCGGCGTGGTTTTTCAATGGCCAGCGTTTCAACGGCAGGTTCTTCGTGCCGCCGGAACCGACGTGGAGGCCGAGAATTTTCTGTCCCGTCAGCTTGTGCTTCGCCAGAAATTCATCCGCAAATTTTTCCTCGTCCGCCGTCAGGAAGAATTCCATTTCGTGCGCCGGCAGTTTTTTCTTCGCGCCGATCAGCGCCAGCACGTCGAAATTATTTTCAATCGAGTGGCGCGTGTAATCCTGCGGCAGCGTGCCGGTGACCAGCCAGCGGTCGAGCCAGTTGAAGCACTCGTATTCGTGGCTGATGCGGACCGGCGCGCCCGCGAGCATCGCGGCGACGCGGTAGTGCATCCGGCTTTGCGGATGCGTGTTGATGGAGAGGTCGTAACGATTGCGGCGCAGCGACCAGAGAAATTTCAAACCTTCAAGCTTGCCGCACTTGAGAAGATTTTTCTGGAACACGCGGTTGATATGCGGGTTGTTCTCCAGCAGATCCTTCGAGCCGGCCCACATCGCCAGCACGTCAATCGTCGCGTCAGGGAAATTCGCGCGCAGCTCGTGGATGAACGGCGTGGCGATCAGCGTGTCGCCGATGCCGGCCATGGAGATGACGAGGATTTTCACAGCCGTGAAATTTTTTCGAGCAATGAAGTCGTGGATTTGCCCGGCACAAATGGAACCAGAACAATTTTTCCACCCGCCGACTCGACCGCGCGCCGCTCGTCCTGGTTCAACGTGTTCAAAGTGTAATCTCCGCCCTTGACGTAGATGTCCGGCTGCGCGGCGGCGAGAAATTTTGTGGCCGTCACGTCCGTGAAAATGCAGACGCCATCCACGCTTTGCAGCGCCGCGAGAACCGACTCGCGATCCGTCTCGGAATTCACCGGCCGGCCTGCGCCTTTCAAGCCGCGCACCGCCGCATCGCTGTTCACGCCGATGAGCAGCGCATCGCCGGAATTGCGCGCGTTCTCCAGATACGTCACATGGCCGAGATGCAAAATGTCGAAGCAGCCGTTGGTGACGACAAGTTTTTTGCCCGAAGCGCGCACGGCCTTGCGCCACTCCGGCAATTTGTCCCACGCGATGATTTTGCTGCGGAAGTTCACGCTGCCAGTTTGCCGGGGCCAAGCCGGTTCGCCAACAGGAAAAATTTTGAACAACAAAGACGCAAGGACGCGAAGTCAAAGGCAGTCCTGGCTTTGCGCCTTTGCGTCTTTGTTGTTCAATCCTCCCCCAGAAGTTTCCACACGCGTAACGCCTCGGTCACGCCCCACGCCTGCGCGTCGCAGCCGCGTTGCGTGTGCGGGGCGTCGCCGTCGAGGATTTCGGGAATCTGGCCGAGGCAGCCTTCGTTCAAGATTTTTTCTGAACTGCCCAGATAACTTTTTGCCGCCGCAACTGCTTCCGGTGAATAATCCCAGGCCGCCGCCAGCGCCTCGCAAAAGGTCGGGAACGTCCACGTCCACGCGGTGCCGTTGTGATAGGCGGGCTTGCGGCGCGTGTCTTCGTCGCCTTCGTAGCGCGGCCAATACGGTTCCGGCGGATTGTTAATCAGCCGGCCATCGTTGCCGTAAACCGGCAGCGGCACGGCCACCGGCAGCGGTGCGACCGAACGCAGCGCGCCCGGCACCACGAGAAATTTCTGCGCCGCCGCCACGCAGCGTTTTGCGCGTTCGCGGCTGATGATGAGAGCGCCGGTCTCCTGACCCGGCGCGTTGATGGCTGATTTTTTGAAACGCGCCGGGTCGGAGACCGGCGCTCCAAGGCCGAGGCTCACGGCAAAAAGGCAGTTGCTGCGGAGCGCGTCGCTCACGGTCGCGTCGCGCGCGCTGACGCCGGGTCTGGCCAGCAGCACGTCGGCGAACCAGCCCTGGTCTTCGAGCCAGAATAATTTTTCAAACGAAGCGGTCGCGTGGTCGGCGAGGTGGCGCCATTTCTTTTGTTGGAGTTCAAGCTTCAGCTTGTCGGGGGGACACGCTAAAGCGTGAACTCCAGCGATTTTTTCCAGCAGCCGCAGCAGCCGGATCCACAGCACCTGGATCTCGACGGGATAACCTTCGCGCGGCGTGCCGGCGGGAAAATTCGTGTCCATCCAGGTGAAATGGCTCGGGCTCCAGATGAGCGCAGAGCCGGCATCCATGCGGATGCCGTTGGGCGTGCCCTTGGAAAAATTCTCGGCGATGCTCGTCAGCACGTCGAGAATCGTGCGGCCGTTTTCGTCAACGGGGGTGGAGTAAAAATCAGGATGTGTGATGCGTGATGCGTGATGCGTGATTCCTTGTCGCGGGCGTTTATCAAGTATCGCGAACTCTTCGCACACGATGGCAAACCACAGCGGCGCGTCGGAGGTGTCGCGGTTGGAAACGTCGTTGCCGTGAATGGTGTTCGGCAGCGTGCCGTCCTTTTCAAATTTGGCGAAGGTGAGCAGGAGTTGTTTCACCTCGTCCGTCAGGCCCGCCGCCAAAAGTCCGCGCGCGCAAATCAGCGAGTCGCGGCCCCAGTCCAGAAACCACGGGTAGCCGGCGATGACGGTCTTGCCCTCGTCACGGCGGACGACGAATTGTCTGGCGGCACATTCGAGTTGCGCGGCGAACGGAACGCCGGGTTGGAGTTCACGCTTTAGCGTGCCGCCCCCCGAACAAGCTAAAGCTTGAACTCCAACTTCCGCCGTCATCACCAGCGTCGCGTTCGCGCCTTTCGCCAGCGGAATCTCAAACCAGCCGGGGCTGTAGGCGTCGCCGCCGCCGGTCTGGCCGCGCGTCTGCTCGACGGGATGCGGAATGTTCTCGCACCATTCCGGCTGCGGATGAAATTCGCCGGCGTCGGCGAAGACGCGGAGCTGACGGTCTTGTGCGGGCGTGAAGGCGAAGCCGGTTTGATGCGTGATGCGTGATGCGTGATCCGGCAGGACGTGGGTATTGGACGCGAAATGAAAATCCGCGCCGTCGTTGCGTTTGGTCTCGCTGTGAAAATTCCGGTCTTCGATGTCCACGCGCACGGTCAGGCGCACGTCGGCGTCGGCAGGCAGTTGTTTCCCGTGCGCGAGTTTTTCCGTCGGGCGATGAAAATGGAAGACCGTGGTGTTTTTGCCTTCGACCATTTCCGCCCGCAGTTCAATCTCCACCGTGCGGCCATCGCCGGCGTTCGCCACAAAATTCCAGACGGCGGGCGAACCGGCCTGGAACGACGAGAGATTTTTGAAATCGAGCGGCGAAAGAAAACCGTCGGCGTTCACCCAGACGCGGAGGCGCTTGACGAAAACGTGGCGGTCAACGGGGACGGCGGGATTCAGGTTCGCGGCGAGGACGCAGTCGTATTTGGAATTCACGCGGCCCAGATCCACGCAGAGCCGCGCCATGCCGCCGAGGCCGTTGGTGAGCAGGGCCAGGTCGGTGGGGCGAGGATGGAGGATGGAGGATGGAGGATGGGCGGAAAGAAAGCGGATGGCGGCGGAAATTTTTGGTGAAGTCGCGGCGTAACGTTCCAAAAGCAATTCGGTTTCCACCGCCGCTTCGCACGGCGGAAAGCTGGCGAGGTGGCGGCCGCCGACGGCGATGGACTGGACGTGGACGGCGTGATGCGTGATGCGTGATGCGTGATCCCGAATCTCCAGCGTGGCGCGGAATGGGGCGCTGTCCTCGATCAGCAGCCAGTGGCCCGGAGGCACGAGGGTGATGCGGCGGACATCCAGCAACGTCCAGGCGACCACGCGCGGGAAAAGTTTTCCGGCCGCCGCTTCAACCAGCAAATCCGCGAGCGGAGTTTTGGCGTCGCGCGCGGCGAACTCGCCGGCGGCGACGAGGAAATTTTTGGGCGAGGCTTCGACTTGTTCCGCGAGCCAGCGCCAGCCGGGGCCGTCAACGATTTCGGCGGGAATGATTTTCCCCAAGGCCTGCAACGCCCACGCCGCCTGGGCGCGGGCGCGGCGGTAGGCGTCGCCGCCCAGGCCGGCGGGCTGCGCGGTGGGCGCGAGGCAGAACGCGGCACCGGGCGGGAGCGTGAAACTGTTTTTTTCTGGATCGCTGAAATGTTTTGGCATCGGCTGGCCGAGCAGATCGAATTTGAAATTGGAAATTTGAAATTGCAAATCAGCGGCGGGGCTGCGCGACGACGGAGCGCCGGTCTCCGACCCGGCATGTTGGGATGATTTTTCCGGTTCGAGCCGGGCCGGAGGCCGGCGTTCCAATGCAATGGCGTTTTCCATTTCAACATCGGTGTTGACCAGGACCAAAACGGAATCTTTGCCTTCGGCCGATTCGCGCAGCAGCGCATAGACCGGCGAGCCGGGCGCGCTCAAGCGCGTGAGTTTTGCGCCGTCGAAAAAGCACGGATGGTCGGAGATGAGCCGGTTCAGTTGCGCGAGTTCGGGGACGATGTTTTCGCGGCTGTCCCAGTTCAAACCGGTGCTGCCGTGGACGCGGATTTTTTCGGTGGCGAGCCATTCCACGCCGCAGGTGAAACCGAATCCGCCACTGGGACTCGTGAGCGCGCAGAGGCGGTTCCGCAGCAGCGACCAGGCGCGGTTCTGAACCGGAGCGCCGGTCTCCGACCCGGCGCGTTGTTGTTCCGGTTTATCGAAACGAGCCGGGTCGGAGACCGGCGCTCCGTGGGCGGCGAGGCGGCTGTTGTCGTGTGTTTCCGAGTAGTGGACGTAGCTGCCGATGCGTTCGTGCTGGCGGTTGGCGTAGTCGAGATAGGTCGCGACATCTTTGCCGGAATAATTT
This sequence comes from Limisphaerales bacterium, assembly GCA_043749955.1. Classification (GTDB taxonomy): domain Bacteria; phylum Verrucomicrobiota; class Verrucomicrobiia; order Limisphaerales; family UBA11358; genus UBA11358. The sequence continues at coordinate 8,201 of JAYVCM010000124.1, forward strand.
TGGAACAATTCGGAGTAGGCCCATTGCATTCCGCCTTCGGTGAGCAGCAGTTCGGTGGCGGCCCAGGGGCCGCCGAGGCCTTCGAGGAGAAAAATGGTTTCGGGAGATTCTTCCTGCACCCGGGCGACGATGTATTGCCAGGCGGGCGCGGGAATTTTGTAGCCGGCATCGCAGCGGAAGCCGTCCACGCCGCGCCGGCACCACGTCAGCAGCGAGTCGGCGATGAGGTCCCAGAGTTTGACGCTGTGCTGTTCGAGTTCGACGAGGTCTTCCCAGACGGTGCCCCACGCGCCGGGGCTGGCGAAGCCGCCGTCGGGATTTTTCAGAAAAAATTCCGGGTGGTTTTCCTGGAGCGTCGAACCCCAGCCGGTGTGGTTGATGACGATGTCAATGAAGACCCGCGCACCGAGCGCGTGCGCGGCGTAAGTCAGTTCGCAAAATTGTTCGATGCCGGTGGTGCGTTTATCAAACTCGACGAGCGCGGGGTCCACGGCGGTCAAGTCGAGCGCGGCATACGGGCTGCCAAAACGGCCGAAGCGCGCGTGGGTCGTGGGCGTCGGATGGACGGGCAGCAAATGGATGATGCGGCAGCCAAGCTGGTGGACGATGTGCGGCAGTTGTCTGGCGAGGTCGCGGAATTTTCCCGACGGCGGCAGCGTGGCGTAGCCGAGGGCTTCGAGCGATTTGAGCTGGGCGTCCATTCTTTCATCGGCGGTGGACGCCAGGTTTTTGGTCGCGCCAAAGAGGCGGGTGAAGGCGCAGTAAATGGTGTTGGCCGTCCGCGTGAAATCGGGGTGGACGGAAATGCCCACGTCGGAACCGTCGGGCCAGTGCTGCCAGTTTTTTTCGTCGAGCAGATAGGCCTTGGCCTGGAACCAGCCGACCTCGGCGAGCGGCAGTTCGAGCTGCCAGCCGTCGGCGGTGGTCTGCATCGGCACGTCGCGCCACGAGGAGTTGGCGATGACGGCCTGCCGGGCGTGGGCGGAGATGATTTCCCGGCGGCGGGCGGCGGCGCGGCCGAGGTTGGTGCGTAAAAACGCGCGCAGGTTTTTGGGCGCGGAAATTTTTTCAGCGCGCAACTGGAAGATAATTTTGTCGCCGACGAAGCGCAGCCGGCGTTCGCCGGTGGCGGGAATCATGACTGGACGGGGTGGCACCACGCGCAAATTTTTAGCAGGAAGCCGCGCCGGCTGAAAGCAAAAGCGGGCGGCGGCGGGTTTTTTCGGGAACCGGGACTGAAGTTTTTCCGGGGAATGACGATGGTAGTGGCACGGGCGTCCCGCCCGTGAGTTTCTGGTTGTGGTTAAGCTCCAGCCTGGGGGCAAACACACGGGGGGACGCCCGTGCCACTTTTCTTTGGGTTGCTTTGGCGGTGCGGGCTAACTAACTTGGCGGCGGCACGGCAGCATTCATTTCAACCATGGCGGCAACGACATTTAATCCGGGCGAGGAAGCTCAATTGCAACAGACGATTGAGATGTTCGAGGTCATTGTGCAGTCGCAGGCGGGCGACACGCAGTCGCTGGAAATCCTCAAGGAGGCCTACTCGAAGCTGGGGCGCGAGGATGACGTGATCAACACGTCGAAACGGATCGCGCAGGCCTACCTGCAGCAGGGCCAGCTTTCCTCGGCCATCCTCGAATACGAAACCGTTTTGCAGCGGCGGCCCGACGACCAGGACGTGCGCGCGGCGTTGAAGCAGATCGAGGACCGGGCCAGCAGCGCGGTGGTGCAGCCGACGGCGGAATCCTCGGCGATGGCGGCGGTCTCCGACACGGCGATGCTGCGGCGCAAGACGCGCGCCACGGCGGCGACGGCGGCGGAAATGGACGACGGCCGCAAGACGCTCTATAAAATCTATGTCGAGAGCAAGCTCATCACGGCGGGCGATTTTGACTTGTGCTGGCGCAATGCGGATTTGAGCCTGCCACCGGTGGACGTGGTCGAGCCGTTCATCCAACTGCTGCATGAGAAGGGCATTTTCCAGATTGATAAATCGCTGCGGCTGCTTTCGGACAAGTCGCGCACGGCCTTTCTGCCGTTGGACCGCTACGACATAGACATGGACCTGGCGCGCGGCTTTCCGGCGGAAGTCTGCCGGCGCTGGTGCGTGCTGCCGTTCGACCGGATGAGCAAGGCGATTTTGGTGGCGACGGCGAACCCGTTCAACCAGCAGGCGGCGAAGGAACTCGCCGAGGCGACGACGCACCGGCTGCTGTGGTATGTCTGCGCGCCCAATGATCTGACCTCCAACCTGCGCAAGGCGTTTCGCTGACCATGGCCAAGATCAAATCATTCGCCGAACGCATCGCCGACGCCCTCGTCGAGGACGGGCTGTTGAGCGCGGGCCAGATCGAGGAGCTGCTCGAACGCCAGAAGAAGGA
>JAYVCM010000125.1:0-13705 GCA_043749955.1 Limisphaerales bacterium
CGCTCCGCCAGCCGGGGAAAAAGAACAACGAAGAACAAACAACCAAGGGGACATTCTCTCGTGAGTTAACAAGGGGACATTTCTAAAGAGTTTTGACAGAAGCGCATGAAATCCATCGGCAACGTGGACATCCCGCAGAAGGCGTTCATTGAGGTGCTGAAGGCGTGAGAATTACGGCGAGCTGATGCGATAAAACGATTTAGGGCGCTGGTTGAATTGCGGATCGGAAAAAAATTGCGGCGCACCGATCAGCGTATTGGTCTGCAACGGCTGCCAGACAGGTTGCGACAGATTTGTGGCGGCTTCGACAATGACGGTCTGGTTTGAGATGCCGGTAAAATCAAAACCAAACGCATTGGATTGAATTCCGAAACGGCTGGAGTTTAGAATTTGGGGCAACACCTTCAATCCAAAAACCACGCCGCCGCCGTTGGCTCCGCCGCTGCGAGCCGTGCCATAGAGGGTGTTGCTGCTCACGATGAATTTTGAATCACATTGGGAAACGGTGTTGTCAAAATGTTTCAGAACCGTAAAGTTTTCACCATTGGTCAGCACCATGAAGATGGTTCCCTTGTTGGAGACCCCGCCGATGGCAGTCGTTCCGTAAAGCGTGCCGCCATCCAGAAGCAGGGAATTGTGGGGCCACATTCCATCGTTGATAGCAAGGTCATGCACGACCTTGAAGACAGTGCCGTTGGTCTTGATTTGAAAGATTGTGCCTCCCGCGTTTGTTCCTCCACCCACGGTCGCTCCATAAAGCGTGTCGCCGCTCAAGGTTAATCCTGCAATGGGCGCGGCACCGTCGCTGTTGGTTCCAAAGCCGGTTGTGGAGGGAAAATATTTTAGCACGTTAAAACCGCTGCCATCGGTTTGCATGGCGAAGACGACGCCATTGGACGTGCCGCCTTTGTAGGTTGTTCCGTATAGTGTGCTCCCATCCAAGACCAGCGAGCCAATTGGATAAGCACCATCCGCGTTGGTTCCGCTGGTGACCAAAAAATTACCGCTGACGTTGTTGGTGCCGAGATAAGTCGCAGAGAATGTCTTGATGATGCTGAAACCCGACCCATCGGGGTTGATTTTGAAAATGGTTCCATTGCCGAATGCTCCACCATATTGAGCGACTCCATAGAGCGCAGTGCCGTCATACGCCAAGCCGCCGCGCGGCCGGTTGCCATCATAGTTGGTTCCGAATGTGGAAGGGATGGTCGCGGAAAAGGCGTGAAGCTGGGTGTAACCGCTGCCATCAATGTTGATCTTGAAAATGCTTCCATTTGCGGCGGCACCCCCAGTCCAAGTCGTGTCGTAAATTGTGCCGCCAAGGAGCACCATCTTTCCCCAAGTAGGAGCACTGTCGGTAAAACTCAACAAAAGTCCATAACCGCTGCCGTCCTGGTTGACTTTGAAAATCGTTCCATTGAAATTTGTGCCGCCACTGGCCGTGGCACCATACAGCGTGTTGCTGTTCAGCAACAAGTCGGTCGTTGGACCAGTGCCGTCACGAAATTGGCTGCCGAAGTTGTGGAGAATGTTATAAACTTGAGCAGTCGAAGTGACCCCGGTTAAAAACAGCGCGGCCAGCAGAATTTGAGTGGGCCAATTGATTTTCATGCGCGGTTCCTAAAAAGTGTTGTAGCATTAACGTCCAAGTTGGCGATGGTGTCAAGCAGGAGACGTTCATTGAAGTGCTCATGGCGTGCGTCGCGAATGTCATCAACCAGATTTATCGCGGCAAATAGCGGCCAATCGTCGCTTGCCGTGGATTGCCTTCAAGCGTAATGTCGTGCCATGACAACTCAACAACTGCTGACGGACATCCATGTGTTGGAAAATGAGCTTCTTGAGTTCGAGCGCAAATACGGCGTCCGGTCGGAAACTTTTTTTGCCGCGTATGAAAGCGGAGAGGAACCGGAAAACGACGCTTGGGCGCTGGATTTTGGCGAGTGGGCCAGCGTCTATCGCACCTGGCTGGCACGTCAGGCGGAGTATCGGAACGAGATCGCGCGCGTTCAGCGAAAGACGTCCAGCCTGGCCGGATTGATCCACGCCGCGGCATGAACGGGCACTTTCGCACGCTGGAGGATTATGAACTGTTCCTCTATTCGCTGGCGGAACGATTCACCTCCATACGCCTTTCCACGCTCACATGGGTGCGCCGGGGAGCTTCGCTGGGACGCGTGGCCGGCGAACTTCATTTTGACCATGACTTCCGGCTCGTCGTCCGCGAACGAATCGTGTTCGACCGCCTCCCGCTGGTCATTGACGGCTATGGCTACGAAATCTGGCGCGGGCACGAAAAGCTTTTCTGGTATGACCCGCAGCCGCACCCGGACGACGCCACGCTGCGCGCTACTCATCCGCACCACAAGCATGTGCCGCCGGACATAAAACACCATCGGCTGCCCGCGCCGCAAATGAGTTTCACCCGGCCCAATCTTCCGGTGCTGATTGAAGAAATTGAGGGGCTGATCGCGGATTTGCGCGCGTGATGCGAACGTGGCCGGCAACGGAAACGGGTGCTTGCGGACGCAAGCTTCTCGAATACAGATGGAGGACAAAAAGCACATGAAAGCCATCGGTCCCGCAATGGCGGGATGAACATCCAGCAGGAGGCTTTCATCGCGGTGTTGAAGGCGTGAACGAAAGTCAAAGGTCGACGGTCGAGTGCTGGCAGTGTGTGCGCGCTTGTTTTTTTGCCCTCGACACCCGACAATCCGCGCTCGACACATTTTATGACAATCATCCGTTGGTTCACATCGCAGACCGTCCGCAATGCGTGCGCGGTGCAAAAACATTATCGCCGCCTGCTTGCGGCGCAGCGCGACCTCCTCGCGCCGCCGGCCGTGGGCGCGGTGCAGTTGAAGCTGAATGAACTGGGCGCGGCCATCGCCGAAGGTCACACGGGACGCATCAACATCAAGGCGGAGGAATTGCAGTTCGCCGCCGAGAAAAACCTCAAGCCGTATCCGCACGCCGCGTGGCGCGAGAATGTGGAAGTGCTGCTGGTCGCGCTCGCCGTGGCGATGGCCATCCGCACGTTTTTTCTCCAGCCGTTCAAGATCCCCACCGGCTCGATGCAGCCGACGTTGTTTGGGGTGAATACAACGCCAGATTTTTCCAGAGCCGCGAGTCAATACGACTATGCTTCACAAAATGGACAATATAGTTTAAATGACGATATGAAAGCCTGGCTGCAAACCGAAATGGGCAGGCAGGCGCAAAGGCAAAAAAACATCGCCATTCCTTCCGGCTGGGAACGCATCAAGCAATCAATTCATGGAACTTCTTATGTTCACTTTGTCGCGCCGAAGGAAGGAGTGGTTGAGGATATCCGTCCGCCGTGGCCATCAATGATTTTCAGCCTTTACCAAAAAATAAAATTTGCCGGGGAATGGCATACGATCTGGTTTCCCCCAGATTATGGTGATACAGATTTACGGCACCGTGCTGGCACCGGCTTCTTCGCTGGACAGGTTTATCACAAAGGCGATGACGTAGTAAAACTCAAGGCCGACGCCGGCGACCATTTATTCGTTGACCGCTTAACTTATAATTTCTGCAAACCCGGACGCGGTGAAATCGTTGTCTTTGCCACGGCTGGCACAGAGATTACCCAGCAAGACCAGTTTTATATCAAGCGGCTGACCGTGTTGCCCGGTGAACGTGTTCAAATCGGTAATGACCGGCATCTGCGAATCAATGGTGAACGGCTCGATGCCTCCACCCCGCATTTTGAAAATGTTTATAGCTTCAACCCGGACCAACCGCCACGTGAGAGCCAGTATTCCGGTCATCTCAACGGCACGACTGCGCAGCAATACGGCATCGCTCCCGTCGCGCCGCGGTTTCCCGATGAAGAAACAGTTTTCACCAACGGCCCGGACGCCTACATGGTTTTCGGCGACAACACCTGCAACAGTTCCGATTCGCGGACGTGGGGAACATTCCCGGCAAAGAACGTGATCGGGAAATCCTTCTTCGTCTATTGGCCCATCACCTCGCGCTTTGGCTGGGGCAATCGCTGATGTCAATCAATGTAGGAGACGACGTGAGGAGTCTCTAACTAATCCGTCTGAAACTTGATGAATTTGAGTCTCGTCACCTCGACTCCTACAAGGTTATGAACGAAACCGTCTTGGTCACCGGCGCGTCATCTGGCATCGGGCTGGAGCTGGCGAAATTTTTCGCGGCGGACAAATCTAATCTGGTTCTTGTCGCGCGCAGCACCGACGCCCTGGAAAAACTCGCCGCCGAACTTCGCGGCAAGCACGGCATTGAAGCCAACGTCGTGACCGCTGATCTGTCGCTGCCAGAATCGCCGTCGAAAATCTTTTCTGAAATAAAGGGCAGGGGAATCACCGTGGATGTGCTGGTCAACAACGCCGGCTTTGGATTGCACGGTGATTTCTCGGAGATGCCGCTGAAACGTCAGTTGGAAATCGTGCAGGTCAACATCGCGGCGCTGGTGGATTTGTCGGGATTATTTTTGCCGGGAATGATTCAGCGCAAACGCGGCGGCATTTTGAATGTCGGTTCCGTGGCGGGATTTTTGCCCGGCCCGCACATGGCGGTCTATTACGCGAGCAAGGCGTTCGTGATGTCGTTTTCCGAGGCGCTGCACGAGGAACTGCGCGGCACCGGCGTCACCGTCACGAATCTTTGTCCCGGAGCGACCGAATCCAATTTTTCCCAGGTCGCCCGCAGCCATCACACGCGCATAACTCCGGCAACAAAAATGCCGACGGCCACCGTCGCCCAAGCCGGTCATCAGGCTTTCCGGCACGCCGCCTGTTTCACCGTGCCGGGTGTGGTGAATAAAATTTTAACCCTGGCGCCAAATGTTTTGCCGCGCGCCTTCGTCCGCCGGGTCATTGGTAAATACAACGGCCTGAAGTGAAGGATGCCAGGCAAGGTCGTGACTGTGCCTGGCCAAAGAAAAAGGGCTTCGGTGAAACACCGAAGCCCTGATGGCTAAACTGGCTTGAACGCCGGATGACGAATCAATGGCGATGATATGTCATTTGATGTCACCCTTGGTGTTGATGCCGTCAAAGATGGTGTTCAGGGCATCGAAGGCGGCTGCACTAAACGGACACTTCGCGTTGGCCGCCTGAAGGAGTTGGAGCGCAGTGTAAGCCGTGTTATTTAGCAGCCCGATGGCCGTGCCGTTGGATCCCACGTTATAAGTCTTGGCACCCGTGCCTGCGCTCGAAACATTGAAACCGTAGCCTGCCGCCATGTTACCGCCTGCAAGGGTCGAACTGGTGGCATAGGCAGCCAAGGCTCCGGCCATGACTTGGGCGTAGGTCTTCTGACCGGTTACATTGAAGAAGGTGAGAAACTGGGCGGCGACGACGCTGTTCTGCTTGCCCGCCAAGTTGCCGTAGAGACACGGGAAGTTAGCGGCGAGCCAGTTGCCCAGCTTGGTTGAACTTCCTCCGCCATTTAATGAAAGGATCAGTGCCTGCCCGTTCTGGTTGTGCCAGAAGCCAATGGTCGCGGCGTCGCCGGAAACCAACGTGGTTGGGGGCGGATTCACCGTAACGGAACAGTTGACCGTGCCCTTGTTGCCGCACTTGTCCGTGATGGTGACGGTATAGTTGAACGTGCCGCTCACCGTCGGAGTTCCGGAGATTGTGCCGCCCGAGGACATGGTCAGCCCAGCCGGCAGATTCGTTGCCGAGAAGGTATAAGGTCCGCCGCAGCCGCCGCTGCCCACCATCGTCACCGGCGTGATAGCCACGCCCTTGACGGCGTTAATGGTCACGCAGTTGGCCGTCGGCGACGGGTTCACTGTAACCGAGCAGTTGACCGTGCCTTTGTTTCCGCACTTGTCCGTGATGGTGACGGTATAGTTGAACGTGCCGCTCACCGTCGGAGTTCCGGAGATTGTGCCGCCAGAGGACATGGTCAACCCGGCCGGCAGATTCGTTGCCGAGAAGGTATAAGGTCCGCCGCAGCCGCCGCTGCCCACCATCGTCACCGGCGTGATGGCCACGCCCTTGACGGCGTTAATCGTCACGCAATTGGCGGTCGGCGATGGGTTCACTGTAACCGAGCAGTTGACCGTGCCCTTGTTGCCGCACTTGTCCGTGATGGTGACCTTATAGTTGAACGTGCCGCTCACCGTCGGGGTTCCGGAGATCGTGCCGCCAGAGGACATGGTCAGACCAGCCGGCAGATTCGTCGCCGAGAAGGTATAAGGTCCGCCGCAGCCACCGCTGCCCACCATCGTCACCGGTGTGATAGCCACGCTCTTGACGGCGTTAATCGTCACGCAATTGGCGGTCGGCGGTGAGTTCACCGTGACGGAACAGTTGAAGGTGCCTTGGTTGCCGCAGTTGTCCGTGATGGTGACGGTATAGTTGAACGTGCCGCTCACCGTCGGAGTCCCGGAGATCGTGCCGCCAGAGGACATGGTCAGCGCAGCCGGAAGACCCGTCGCCGAGAAGGTATAAGGTCCGCCGCAGCCACCGCTGCCCACCATCGTTGCCGGCGTGATGGCCACGCCCTGCACGGCGTTAATTGAAACGCAGTTGGCGGTCAGAGGGCACACACAGGGCACTTCGAGCATGATGAGTTGGGCGGGATTGCCGAAAGTGGGGTCAGGTATCACGTATATGACCCCAACTATGCCGCCACAGGGTGAAGTCCACGCTGCCGCATTGGCATTCACGTCATTGAGTATCGCATTAACTTCATTGGTATCAACCGGAGGAAAATTAGCAGGCAGCGGGGGAGGATTGAGCGGATCGTTCGGAGCCAGTCCACCCACCAGCCGGCTGATCGCTACTTGCACGTTCCACCAGTAATAACCAGTCTTGTGATTCAAGATATAATTGACCTGGTGCCAGGTAGCCAGCGTCACCGTCGGCGGCGGTCCCACCGGGGGAGTGCCGCCGTGGGCGGGCAGGTAGGCTAGTCCCAAGGCGTCACAGGTTGAAATGAGCGTTCCAGAATAGTAAGTCCCTGGAATAGTTGTTAAGATAACAGGCAGAAAGTGGGTTTGGTCAACGCACCAAGCCGGGTAAATCCCCGATAAGATTGGCGCGTTGGTGTCAATCACGTCCACGGCAAACCAGGATGGCGGGGTCGTGAATCCGTGCTGCGGGTCGGGGTCGCCCACCGGCACAAACCAGTTGGGATAGCCCGTGACGAAGGCATTGAGCGGGGTATTGGCAGGATACGTCAGACAGCAGCCCTGTCCCAAAGCCGAATTCTCCAGGGCAGCCACCGACAGCACTGCCGCGACCGCAAACGTTGTAAGGTTTCCAAGTATTTTATTTTTCATAATCGTGTGAATGTTTTTTCAATAACCACCATTGTTTAACTGCCTCTCGGTAGAAAGGCTTTTTCACCACCATGTTTTCCTATTGATGCCTGAAACCAAAACCAAACAAGCATGCCTGACTTCTGCATAGGTTTGCTGTATTCAAACCTACTTAGATATTGAAGGCGTTTGGCTGTTATTGTGACAGGTTTCGGGGATAGCTAGACTTGCGCCACTTTGCAATCGCGGCTGATGGCGCTGGCGTAACATGCTTGTGGGAAACCATTTTTTAATGATGAGTTGAAACCGTTCAAAAAACGATTGCGCCTGGATTGTGTAAGTTCGTCCGACGCAGTTTACACTTCTACTGTGTGAACGCGACCAAAGAATTGAAAATGGCAGCCAGGATCCTACCGCGTTCAGGCGCGCGCAAACTGGCCGGCAAATTCAGCCAGCCGGAGTAAGTCCAACCGCTCACGGCTGGACATGGGCCGGGTCAACGGAACTGCCCAGCGAACAAATTGGATGGCTGCCAACCAGGTTGATGGTGTAGCCGCCGCCCGCCGGGCAAGCCGGAATCTCGCTGGTGGAGTTCAATCGGAGGTAAGGCGTCAAGTCCGCCGGGAAATCAATTGCGTCGTCGGTTCTCTTGCCGTGCTCCAACGCGAACTGGCTCGCCGCATCATCAATCTTCAACAGGTTGTTGATGCAGGATTTTGACTGTGCCGTGGCCCGTTGCTGGACGTAATACGGAATCGTCAGCGCGAGCAGCAGTCCGAGAATCCCGACCACCACCATGATTTCAACCAGGGTGAAGGCTCCGGCCGCCAGACTTTTCAACCGAATGGATTTTTGCCACATCACCAGGTCATCGGCAGAAATCAAAGGGAACTTGAACGGATTAATTAAGATGCACAATGTATGTTATATTTACTGTATTTGTATGTTTTGGCATAGCGCCTTGCCTTGGACTCGCCTCCCATCAATGACTGCTGCGCGTGTGCCGGTAGATCTTCATGTAATCCGCCACCGTGTGTTCCCAGGAATGATCGGCCTTCATCGCGTTTCGCCGGCAGCGACGCAGCAGTTCCGGCTGTTCGTAGATGGCGAGCGCCTTGCGGATCGCCTTGGCCAGTGCGCGCGTCGAGTATTCCTGGAACTTGATGCCGTTCGCGCGCGTCGCGTGCTGGGTGAAATCAATCACGCTGTCGTCCAGCCCGCCGGTCGCACGGACGATTGGAATCGTGCCGTAGCGCAAACTATACATCTGGTTCAAGCCGCAGGGTTCAAACTGCGACGGCATCAGATAAAAATCACAGCCGGATTCGATGCGGTGCGAAAGTTTTTCGTCGTAGCCGATGCGGACGGCGACCTTGTCTGGGAAACGCCTGACGAGCGCCTTGTAGCCGCGCTCGTATTCGGGCGAACCGCTGCCGAGCAAAATGAACTGGATGTTCGAGTTCAACATTTCCTCCAGCGCGCCCAGTTGGATGTCCACGCCTTTCTGATCTGCCAGCCGCGTGATGGTGCCGAAGAGCGGAATTTTCTCATTGACGGGCAGGGCGAAGGACTTCTGCAGCTCCAGTTTGTTCGCCGTTTTTCCGGCCATGCGCGTGACGGAATACGGCTGGAACAAGTGCGGGTTTTTCGTCGTGTTCCATTCGCCGTAATCCACGCCGTTGAGAATTCCAAAGAGATGTTTGCGGCGACGGCGCAACAGGCCGTCCAGCCCGCAGCCGTATTCCTCCGTCGTGATCTCGCGCGCGTAACGCGGGCTGACCGTGGTGATCGTGTCGGCAAAGGCGATGCCCGCCTTGAGGCAGTTCAGCAGCCCGAAAAATTCCGCGCCTTCGGTGTGGAAAAAATCCTTGGAGAGATTGGTCAGCGCAAAAGCTTCCTTCGGAAACACGCCTTGATACGCGAGGTTGTGGATCGTGAGGCACGTCGGTGGCGGGTTCCCCCACCCTTCTCTCTGCTGTTGCTGCAACAACGCCGGCACCAGGCCCACCTGCCAGTCGTGGACATGAACCAGGTCCGGCCGCCACGGCAGATAACGCGCGAGATGCGCCACGCACTTGGAAAAAAAGATGAACCGCGCGTCATTGTCCGGGTAGCTGACATTCTTCTCGAGATAGATTCCCGCCCGGTCAAAAAATTCCGGCTGCTCGACAAAATAAATTTTCAACTTGTTTTCCATTTCCACCGACCACAGGCCACCTTGAATCCATTTGGAGCCGAGCGGCAGATTAAAATGCCAGTCCTCGCGGCGCAGGTGCGGAAATTTTTCGCGGATGCCGCGATACAACGGCGTGACGATGACTGCCTCATGGCCGGCGTGCGCGAGCGCCTTGCCCAGCGCGCCGACCATGTCGGCCAGGCCGCCGGTCTTGGAGAACGGATGCACTTCGCTGCTGGCCAGAAGAATTTTCATGGATTTACGATTTACGATTTACGATTTGCGCGCCGCAAGCCATGGCTCGCGTCAATCGTAAATCGCATATCTCAAATAACTGCGGTCATGCCGTGATGCGATCAGTTTTCAAATAAGGTTGCAGCGCCTGCGGTATCAGCACGCTGCCATCCGCCTGCTGATGCGTCTCGATCAGCGCCACGAACAAGCGCGCCAGTGCCGTGCCGCTGCCGTTGAGGATGTGCGGGAATTTATTTTCGCCCGCCTCCGTCTTGAAACGCAGGTTCATCCGGCGCGACTGGAAATCTTCGCAGTTCGAGCAGCTCGAGACTTCCAGATAGCTCCCCTGCCCTGGCGCCCAGACTTCGATGTCGTAAGTTTTCGCGCTGCCAAAGCCCATGTCGCCGGTGCAAAGCAGGATCATGCGGTAATGCAAGCCGAGCAGTTGCAAAACTTTTTCCGCGTTCAAAACCATCTTCTCCAGCTCGTCGTAGCCGGTTTCCGGCTTCACGATTTTGATCAGCTCAACTTTGTCGAACTGATGCACGCGGATCATGCCGCGCGTGCCGACGCCCGCCGCGCCCGCCTCGCCGCGAAAGCACGGCGTGTAGGCACAGTAGCGAATGGGCAGTTGTTTCTCCGCCAGAATTTCCTCGCGATGAATGTTGGCCACCGGCGTTTCCGCCGTGGGAATCAAATAAAGTTTGCCGAGATTTTTCGCGTCGTCGCCCTCGGCCACGCCGTAATACTGGTCCTTGAACTTCGGGAACTGCCCCACGCCAACGAGACATTGCTCGCCGACCATGAGCGGCGGCGACACTTCCGTGTAACCGTGTTCGGTGATGTGGAGATCCAGCAGGAACGAAATCAATGCGCGTTCCAGCCGCGCGCCCCAGTTGGTGTAGAGCAAAAAGCCGCTTCCGGAAAGTTTCGCCGCGCGGGCAAAATCCACCAGCTTGAGCGATTCACAAAGTTCAACGTGCGACTTGGGCTTGAAATCAAAGTTCATCTTTGCGCCGTGGACGCGCACCTCGGGATTGTCCTCGGCCGTTTTGCCCGGCGGGACCGATTCGTTCGGGAGGTTCGGCAGCCGCAGCATCAGCGTGTCGCGCGCTGATTCGCTTTCGGCGGCCTGCTTGTCGAGCACGGAAATTTTATCGCCGAGGTCTTTCGTCTCGTTTTTTTTCGCCTCGGCCTCGGCGAGTTTCTTCTGCCCCATCAGCGCGCCGATCTCCTTGCTCACGCGGTTGCGCTGGGATTTGAGCGTTTCGACCTCGGCCAAAATTTTGCGGCGCTGTTCGTCGGCCAGAAGGATTCCGTCAATGAGCTTTTCATCCCCTGCCCCGCGCGTGGCAAGGCGCGAGCGGACAAAATCAGTTTTTTCACGGATCAATTTGATGTCGAGCACGGCGGAATTATAGAAATAAAATCGGCGGCGGCAAGGCGAACTCTGTTCGTGTGGCGGCGGGCCTCTGGCCTGCCGTAGAGCCGGGCGTCCCGCCCGGCGGAAAAATCGTGGCGGTAGATGGACGAGGGTGAATATGTTGGCGCAGAAAATCAGTGCGCCAGTTCCGGGGGGCGGGACGCCCACCCTCTACGTCAGGCAAGATGCCTGACGCTACATCACCCGGCCGCCACCGTTCCCGCGTTTTTTTCAGTGACACTTTGTGACGGCGCGTGAAGAATACGCCCGCATCAATTGCAACGCATGACCGTCACCCTTTTCATTCCGTGCTTTGTGGACGCGCTGTTTCCGCGCGCGGGCATCAGCATGGTCGAAATTCTGGAACGCCTCGGCCACACGGTCGTCTGCCCGCCGGAGATCGCCTGCTGCGGCCAGCCGCCGTTTAACTCCGGCTATTGGGACGAGGCGCGCCCCGTCGCCGCGAAAGTTTTGGAACATCTCAAGGACGCCGAGGCTGTCGTCATCGGCTCCGGCTCCTGCGGCGCGATGGTCAAAAAGTTTTATCCTGAACTTTTCAAAGACACCCCGCAGGCGGAACTCGCTAAAAGAGTTTCCGCATGCACCTGGGAATTTTCCGATTTCCTCGTCAGCAAACTTAGTGTCACCGATCTTGGCGCAAAGTTTCCGCACAAGGTTACATTTCACGACGGCTGCCACGGCTTGCGCGAACTCGGCATTAAAAAATCGCCGCGCACCCTGCTGGGCAAGGTCGGCGGATTGGAATTGGTGGAGATGAAGGAGGCAGAAATATGCTGCGGTTTCGGCGGAACATTTTCCGCGAAGTTCCCGATGATTTCCACCGCGATGGGCGAAGTGAAATGCGCCTCCGCCGCCGAGACGAACGCGGAATACATCGTCTCAAACGATTCGAGCTGCCTGATGCACATCCAAAGTTTGCTCTCGCGCCAAGGCAGCCCGCTCAAAACCATCCACCTCGCCGAGGTGCTGAACCAAAAATAATATGGCCACGGATGAACACTGATAAACACAGACGGGGAAAAACGCAGAGGCGCGGAGAACGCAAAGAGTCGCAAAGATTTATTCACTCTGCGTCTCTCCGCGTTCTCCGCGCCTCTGCGTTTAGTTTTTTTATCCGTGTCCATCCGTGTCTATCCGTGGTTAGAAATTTTTCAGCATGACCTTTGTCGCCCAATTTCTGAAAGACGCCCGCGTGATGGCGGGTGATTTGCGGCATCGCAAGATCATCCGCGCGGCGCTGGGCAATTACGAGATCGCCCGCGACAAGCGCACGGCGTCGTTTCAGGACTGGCAGGGCGCGCGCCAGTTGGCCGCCGAGACGAAATGGGAGGCCGTCAACCACCTCGACAAGTATCTCGAAGAATTCGTCGCCAAAATTGAAGCGCGCGGGACGAAAGTCCATTGGGCCAGCAACGCGGCGCAAGCCCGCGAAATCATTTTGCAGATCGTCAGCGACAAGAAGGCGAAGTCCGTCATCAAGTCCAAGGCGATGACGAGCGAGGAGATTCATTTGAACGACGCGCTCGAACACGCCGGCCTCAACGTCGTGGAATCCGACCTCGGCGAACTCATCGTCCAGCTCCGCCACGAAGCGCCGTATCACATCGTGTTTCCCTCGATGCACCTGACGCGCGACGAGATCAGCGAACTTTTCCAGCGCGAACTCGGCAGCGCGCCAACGAATGATCCCGAAGAACTCACGATGATTGCCCGCCGTGCGCTCCGCAAAAAATATCTCACGGCGGACATCGGCATCACCGGCGCGAATTTTGCCATCGCCGAGACCGGCATGATTTCCATCACGGAAAACGAAGGCAACGCGCGCCTCACCGCCGCGCTGCCGAAGACGATGATCTCGCTCATCGGCATCGAAAAAGTTTTGCCGAGGCTGGCCGACCTTGCGCTGTTCCTGCCGATGCTCGCGACGATGGGCACCGGCCAGGCGTTGACGTGCTACAACACGATGTATGGCGGGCCGCGCCAGCCCGGCGAAAGCGACGGCCCGGAGGAATGGCACGTCGTGCTGCTCGACAATCACCGCACCGAACTCCTCGCCGACGCCGAGCAGCGCGACGCGCTCCATTGCATCCGCTGCGGCGCGTGCCTGAACGTCTGCCCGATTTTCCGCAACGTCGGCGGCCACACTTACGGCACGACTTACAGCGGCCCGATCGGTTCCGTCATCACGCCGCATCTGCGCGGCCTGCAGGATTGGAAACATCTTTCCAACGCCAGTTCGCTCTGCGGCGCGTGCACCGAGACGTGTCCGGTGAAAATTGATCTGCATCATCATCTGCTGCAAAACCGTCGCAATGCCGCGAAAGGCAAGCCGTCCTTCTTCGAGCGGCTGGCGTATAAAATTTTTGGCTTCGTCGCCGGCAAACCGGGGCTGTGGTCGCTCGCCAAGAAATTCGGCTGGCTCACGCAGCCGTTACAAAAACTGGTCAAAGGCACTGCGCTCGATCCCGCCAAAGCGTGGACGCAGACGCGCGACCTGCCGCCGCAGCCGAAGGAATCTTTCAAAGACTGGTGGAGGAACCGGAAATGAAACGATTGATTGGCCTAGGACAGGCGTCGCGCC
>JAYVCM010000126.1:0-15243 GCA_043749955.1 Limisphaerales bacterium
GAAATCGGTGGGCACCATGTAGGCGACGTCGCAGCGGTAGCCGTCCACGTCGGCCTCCTTGATCCAATACTTGAGCATGGCGATCATGTATTCGCGGAGCGCGGGACCCTTGTAGCTCAAGCCGGCGACGTCCGTCCATTCCGGCACGGGCGGGATGACGTGGCCGGGCGCGTCCTGCTTGTAAAAATCCGTGTTCGTCATCATCACGCTGTCCCACGCGGTGTGGTTGGCGACGAGGTCCATGATGACCTTCATGCCGCGCTGGTGCGCGCCGGCGACGAGCTTCTTGAAATCTTCAAGCGTGCCGTAGTTGGGATCCACGGCGTAATAATCCTTGATGGAATAGGGGCTGCCGAATTCGCCCTTGCGGAATTTTTCGCCGATGGGATGGATGGGCATCGTCCACAGAATCGTCACGCCGAGGTCGTGCAGTTCGTCCAGCTTGGCGGTGACGCCGGCGAGATTTCCGGCGGCGGAAAAATCGCGCGGATAGATTTCATAGATGGTGCCGGCGCGGAGCCAGTCCGGCGAGGTGCGGGCCGTGGCGGCGGAAACATCCGTGTCAGCCCGCCCGATGGCGGCAAGCAAAAAGCCCGCGATTTGAAAAGCAAAAAAACACCCGCGTGAAAATGGAGGCAGCATAATAATTTAATGTCCGATTCCGCCGACAAATGCAACCGCACAAAAATGCCGGTCAATTCACCGGCGTATGCTGGGCGAACCAGGCCAGGTCTTTTTGACTGTCGGAATCCAGACTGCCAACAGCCTGAAGATAGCTGGTGCGGTTCGCGTCAAATTTCTGCGTGGTTTTGGCGCCCTTCCAGCGATGGGTTTCGGAGTGTCCGTCGGCAAAGACGAGGGCGGCGGAACTGCCGTGCATGCTGCCTGGCAATTCGGTGAAGGTCGTTCCCGTTCCGTTCGCAGCCGCGGGGTCAACATAAAATGTGGAATCATCGTTGCTGTTCGGGTGTTCGTCCGTAATCACCCAGCAGTCGCTCGGCCCCGGATTATGAAACGAAGTGGATTTTTTTACACTGATGAACGACGGCATGGTTGCGTGACCTCCGTTGGGCGAGCCGTCCGCTTTGAGACCAAACCATTTTTCCCCGTCTCCCATCGCTCCATTCATCGCGCAACTGCGCATACGGTTGTCCCATCCCTTTTGGTTCACACTCAAAAAGCGGTCAGAGGGACAAACAAAAATCTTGAGCGACTTGGCAACATAGGAGCCGATCAGTGCGGTTCCCAAAACGGGACTGTCAATGTTCAAAAAAAGCGTGTTGGTATTGTTGGGGCTGGAGGTCCAGTCCAAGGCGATGCCATACGGGCAAACCCAATTGGCCTTGTTGCCATTGACGTTTCTATCTGAATTGGTGACGAGCTTTTCGTTGTTGTCCCCGGAATACATCACCCATGCCAGTCCCAGTTGCTTGTAGTTGCTCAAGCAGGAAATCATTTGCGCCCGCTCCTTGGCCTTGGCCAGGGCCGGCAGCAGCATGGCCGCGAGAATCGCAATGATGGCGATGACCACCAGCAGCTCGATGAGCGTGAACCCGGGCCGAAAATCACCCGGCGTTTTGGATGAAGAATTAAATTTCATTTTACTCCGGAAAAAACCGGGCGGGGGATGCGCTCCCCGCCCGGTTTTTGGTTCGAATCAAGGTTGGATCAACCGGAAGAACTGGGTGCCACCGCTGTTCGGCCAGTTGGTGGAACTGCCAGCAGTGGTTCCTGCAACGTCCTGCCAGACGCCGCTCGTCAGACTGCTGCGCTTTTGCAGATTGACGTTCGGATAGCCCAGCCAGGTGATTGGAAACGAGCCGCCCGAGACGCGGCCGATGGCAAGGTTGCCAAATTTCGGCTCGACATACATGGCGCCGAAGGTGTCCAGCGGCATCGCATAAACCCCATTGGTGCTGCGAATGTAACGACCGTGGTTCTGGCCGAAACCCGCTTCGTCATCCGCGCCGTTAATGGAGTATTTGTAAGTCACGGAGCGCGACTGTCCTTTTAGGAAAGTTTTTTCGTAGCTATAGACCAGGCTGCCCGGCGGGTTGTTGGTGCAGGTCAGGCCGGCGCCGGCGAGGGAAATGGGGTTCCACGCCACCCAGCCGCTGAAATCACCGTTGATGTAAACCAAGTCGTTTGCGGAGTCAAAGACATGGCCGGGCTGTTCATTGCCCACGGCGTTCGTCATGTTGACGCTGAACAACACCGTCGTGTCCACGTTCAACAGGTCGCTCAAGAGCACGTTCTTGAAGAACACGGGCGGCACGTTGGTGCTGGTGACGTTGGGCACGACAAACTGGCGGTTGCCGCCGCCGGGCGCATTGTCATACACCGTGTTGCCGCTGCTGACATAACGGAATTGATAATTGATGGTGGAGCCTGCGCCCGCAGTGATTGCCGTGCTGGTGTAGATGTTGGTGTTGGCGGCGATAGGATTGTTGGTGCAGGCAATGCCGGAAGACCAGCCGTTGAAATCGCCGTTCACCGTCACCGTGGCAGGATCATAGCCGGCGTCCGAAATCAGCACCGCCGACATGTCCACACTGAAGGTCACTTTTGCCAACGGCGCAAAAGGAGCATCCGAAAAGTTCACCAGCGGCAGCGCTTGGGCGACGTTTGCAAAATAGCGGTTGCCGCCGCCATCCTGGTTGGCGGAACTGGGCGAATCCCACTGATCACCGCCGGTGCGGGCGATAACATACTTGAAGGCCTGCATTGCCGCCGGCGAACTGGTGACCGGGTGGGTTCCGGTATAGACGTTCGTCGTCACCAAGCCAAACTGGTTAGTGCGGTGAATGCTGGTATCCAACGTCAAGGCTGTGGCGTTGCCGCTCCAGCCATTGAAAATGCCGCGAACCACCACCTGGTCAGTGGTGGCCGGGTCAAAGTTGCCCAAGGCGATCTGCTGGGCCACGTCCACTTGGAACGTGATGTTGTTGGCGACCGCCGCGCCACCATCATTGAAAAACGGCGTCGGCAGGACGAGGCTGGCACCGCTGTTGGTGGGCAGCAAGGCCGCACGGTTCTGGCCGGTGGCCAGCGATTCCCAGGTGCTGCCGTTGCTTGAGTAAAATTTGTATTGCAACGTGGTGCCGTTCGCATCCGTGGTGTCATTGGCCGTGTTGGTATAGACGGTGCTTGAACCCTGTTGCGCCAGTTGCAGCTCGCTATAGCCGTTGAAGCTGCCGCGCGCGGAAACATGGTCGCTGGCAGGGATGAACGAGCCGTTGAGAATGTTCGTGGCCATGTCCACGCTAAAAGTTACCAAGGTGCTTGCGGCCTGCGCGGTCACAAGGCTGGCGGCACACCACAAGGCTCCCGCTAACAGCACGGAACTTTTGAATCGGCGACTGGGTTTCATTTTCATAAAGATAATTGGAATGTTTGTATGGGTTCGGGGACGCGTATAAACTACCTCATCTGTGCGTTCCTTCAACCGCATCTTTGTGCGGGCAGCGAAAAATTATTTCTGGCCGGGTTTCCAGCGCTGGACGCGCTGAAGATAATCCGCCGCCTGTTGGTTGCCCGGCTCGAGTTTTAGAACGGCTTCAAACTCCTTGACCGCCTCGTCCATCCGGCTCAACCGCGCCTGCATCACGCCCAAGTCCAGATGTGCCAGCGCATTGTCCGGCCTGGCTCGCAACACCTCCGCATAAGCCTGCGCCGCCTCGGCAAACTGGTTCAGGGCCGCCAGTTCATCACCCAGTGCGAAGGCCACCTCCCACAAACCTGCATCCATCTGCAACGCGCGCTGGTAAAGAACGGTCGCCTCCGCATGGAGGTTCAACTTCGCCACCGCCTTGCCTTGCATCGCCACATACATCGCGTCGGCCGGATTTAATTTTGCCGCCGCCTGAAAATCCGCGAGCGCCGCCGTAAATTTTTCCGCGCCGAGATGCGTGTTGCCCAGTTCATAGCGCGCCTCCACCAGTTGCGGGCGCAACGTCAACGCCTGAAGCAGTGCCGCCTCCGAATCGTTCCATTGGTTCAGCGCGCCGAGCAACCTGCCCGCCTGATAATGCCCCTCCGATGCGTGCGGCAGCAATTCCCGGAAACGCTGCCACTCCGCCAGCGCCTGCTTCGAATCACCCGTGGTCTCCAAAAATTCCGCAAAATTTTCATGCAGCAGCCAGTCCGCCGGCGACCGCCGGATCGCCTCGAAATAAATCCTGGCCGCCGCCGCCAGCGCATTCGTGTCCATCTGCCGCCGCAGATTTTTTTCCTCATCGCGCAACGCCTGCATCCGTTCCCCGTTGTTGAGCTGGCTGCTCAACGGCGGACGGTGCAGCCGGTCAATCACCATCTCCGTCACCGCGCACCGGTTCCAGTCTGTCAGCCCCAGCCGCGCCGCACAGGCTGCTGACGACGCCCAGCCGTTCGTCACCGCGCCGCGCACAATTTCCGGCGGCAGCAATTTATCCACCTCTGCCGCCCACGCGCGCCCCAGTTCAAACTCGCCGTCAAAATTAAAATGGACGTGTTCGTAAAAAAAATCCTGCCCGCAGACGCCGTCCGCCGTCCGCGCCGCCAGCGCCGCCGCCGCGTCAAAAAAAACCAGGCGCCCGCCGGCGAATTTTTGCCCCGCCGCCGCAATCGCGCCGTTGATGCGGGAATCCGCCCGGAACGGCAGCGCGTCCACGTCGCACGCCTTTTGAAAATGTTCCCGCGCCGCGGCCGCGCCGCCCGTCTGCGCGAGGCACTGTGCCCGGCGGAATTGCAGCTCGGGATGGTTCGCATCCAGTTTTTCCGCCGCCAAAAATAATTTTTCCGCGCCGGCAACATCGCCTTGCGTCTGCAACGGCACCCCGGCGGAAAATAATTTTCCAAACTCCGCCATGTCGGTGGCCGATAAATTTGCATTGGTCAGCGACGCAAACGGCGGGCAGTCCTTGAGGTTCACCGCCACGGTGTTCAGCAAAATCTTTGCGCCGGAGCCGAGGCCGGCCTGCACGATGTCGTCCAGGTTGCGCGCAAAATTGCGATAGACCGTCTCGCGGCGCGGATCTTCGGCGCGAAGCTGGTTGCCGAGAAACATTTTCATGCCGCCCCACGCCGCGTTCGCCTGGTTGCCGTGCAGATGGCGCGAGAGATTCACGAGCAACTGCCCGACGCGCAATTGTTGCAACGCCAGATTCAGTCGCACCAGACTGGCCGGCGGCGCCTTCGCGCCAAAAACGGTCGCCGCGCCGAACGGCCCCACCATCTCGTTGTTGCCCATGTAAATGATCCACAGGTCGCCTTCCGCCCGCGCCGCATCGCGCGCAATCGGCAGGATGACGTGCGAGTTGATGGCCGTGATGCCGAGGTTGATGACTTCAAACTTCGTGGCCGGAAATTTTTCCGACAGCAGCACGTGCAAGTAACGTGACGCCGCGTAATTCGGTTCCGGCTCGCCGCGCGCCGCCGATTCGCCGAGGATAAAAATTCTAAAAGTGTCGGCGGGCTTCCGGGCCGGAAACATCACCGGCCCCGGCCAGCGCATCAATTGCGGCGGAAAAAAACGCTGGCTGAAATGTTCATTGCTGACCAGAAAATCTTTGTCGCCGAGGCGGATTTTTTCAAAGAAGCCGGTGGGATGACCGTAGCCGGCAATCCGCAAAACTATTTCCAGCGCGCCGAGCACCAGCAGCGGCACCACGGCCAGTGCGAAAAAACGGAACCACCGCTTGCGTTGCGGGCTGGAAATGTGCGCCGGTTTGGCGGCAGGAACTTTCCGGCCCGGTTTGGATTTGACGTTGCGCGGTTTCAAGGTGGCTGGCATGAACCATGCCGGTGAGCCGGCGGAGAAGCCAGTTTGAAATTTCACCGTCCGCACGCATTTATGTGCGGTTGTGTTTGCGGACGGCTGGTTTATGGTTGGCTCATGCCCGCCCGTCTCACGAATCCGCCCGCGCGCTTCGCCTTGGGCGGACGCGTTGTTTCCGGCTTCACGCTCATCGAGCTGCTCGTCGTGATCGCCATCATCGCCATTCTGGCGGCGATGCTGTTGCCGGCGCTGGCCGGAGCCAAGGCCAGGGCGCAGAGTGTTTATTGCATGAACAACCTCAAGCAGGTGCAGCTGGCCGTGATGATCTACGCCTCCGACAACGCGGAAAAATTTCCGGAAAATCCCGGCGCCACCATCACCTCCAATTCCTGGGTCACTGGCAGGCTCTCCTGGGATTTTCCGCCGTTCGCACCCAATCCCGACAACACCAACACCGCGCTCCTCACCGCCGGCGAACTCGGCCCTTACCTCGCCAAAAGCACCGGTGTCTTCAAATGCCCGGCGGACATTTATCCCGGCGCGAACGGCCCGCGCGTCCGCAGCCTTTCCATGAACGGCTTCGTCGGCGATGTTTTGAACATCAACAGCCTGGTGGGCAATTCCGGCTGGAAACGATTTTTGAAAACCGGCGACCTGACCGCGCCCGGCCCCGTCAACACCTGGATTTTTCTGGACGAATGTCCCGACAGCATCAACGACGATTTCTTTTCCGTGAAGATGCAGCCGTGGCAGGGCTGGACCGACCTGCCGGCCTCCACGCACAACGGCGCGGGCGGATTTTCGTTTGGCGACGGCCACGCCGAAATTAAAAAATGGCGCGACGCCGAAACCAAGGCGCCCGTCCGGCGTGCCAATCCGTGCCCGGCCAACGGAAAATATTCCGCTTACGACATCCCGTGGATGCAGGAACACACCAGCGCGAAATAAAATTCGGAGCGCGGGCTTCAGCCCGCTTCACGGTAATGGGTTCAGTTGATATTAACCGGCTTTGGCCTTTGAACATTGAAGCGGCGTGAACACCGCGCTCCGTCTGCCATTTGATGCCACGGCTAGAACAGCCGGTCCAGCGGCCCGCAATCTTTTGCCTTCAGCCAGTAAGTTTCTGCGTCCGACGGGCGTTTCAATTGCAACAGATCTTTGCCCGCCAGCCGCAAAATCCAGCCCAGCGGCGTGACGATGAAAATAAAAAACAGAATCAAAAACACGCGGCCAAGAAACTGGCTGACCGCAAAACCCAGCCGCATTGAGAACAGATGGTGGCCGCGAAACCAGCGCGGTTGACTGATGGCCGCGACCGCAACCACGGCCAGCACCGCCAAAATCACCAGCCATTTTTCGTTCGTCAAAACATGACGCCAGCGCAGCAGCGAGCTGATGAGTGCCAGCCCAAACGCCGCGAGCAGCGCTGACTTGCGCCATTCCTTTGGTTCGTCCTTGAGGTTCAGTTTCATTTTAATCCGCCTGCGGCGCGACGCGGCGCGGCACATGGTTTTTCGGCTGGGCTGTGCGCTCGATGACGTGGCTCCCCATGATGAGGTAATCCATCTCCGTGTTCATGAAGCAGCGATACGCGTCGTCCGGCGTGCAGACAATCGGCTCGCCGCGCACGTTGAACGACGTGTTGACCAGCACCGCGCAGCCGGTCGCCTGCTCGAAGCGTAGCAGCAAATCATAAAGCAACGGGTTGCCGTCACGTTCCACGGTCTGAATGCGCGCCGAGTAATCCACATGGGTGATGGCGGGCAGCGTGGAGCGGATTTCCTTGAGCCGATCCAAGCCTTTCATCTCCGCAGAAACTTTGCAGCACAATTCTTTTTTCACCGGCGCGACGAACAGCATATAGGGCGAGTCCGCCTCCAGTTCAAAATAATCCGCCACGCGCTCCCGGCGGACAATTGGCGCGAAGGGCCGGAACGACTCGCGGAATTTCACCTTGAGATTCATCACCGACTGCATCTTGGGCGAACGCGCGTCGCCGATGATGCTGCGGCCGCCGAGCGCGCGCGGGCCAAATTCCATCCGCCCCTGAAACCAGCCGATGACTTTTTCGGTTTTCAAAAGCCCGACGGTGAAATCCAGCAGCGCGGATTTTTCCAGTTTTTGAAACACCGCGCCGTTTGCGCGCAACGTCGCTTCAATTTCGTCGTCGGAAAATTCCGGGCCGAGCAACGATGACTGCATGGCGTCGGTTGCGCAGGCGGTTCGTGGCGGCGCGTCCGGGTGCAGATGCCACGCGGCGAGCGCCGCGCCGAGTGCGCCGCCCGCGTCGCCCGCCGCCGGCTGAATCCAGATTCGCTCAAAGATTTTTTCGTGCAGCAGCAGGCCGTTCGCCACGCAGTTCAGCGCCACACCGCCGGCCATGCAAAGATTTTTTGCGCCGGTGACGTCGCGGGCGTGGCGTGCAAGCTTCACCATGATTTCTTCCGTGACAAGCTGGATGGAACGCGCCACGTCCATGTGCCGCCGCTCGATTTTTTCCTCCGCCCCGCGCGGCGGCCCGCCGAGCAGCGCGTGAAATTTCCCGTTCGTCATCGTCGTGCCGCTTAAAAAATTAAAATAGTCCAGGTTCAGCCGGAACGAGCCGTCGGGTTTCACCTCAATCAGCGCGCGGCGGATGGCGTCGGCATATTTCGGGTCGCCATACGGCGCGAGGCCCATGAGCTTGTATTCGCCGGAATTGATGCGGAAGCCGCAGTAGTCCGTGAACGCCGAGTAGAGCAGGCCGAGCGAGTGCGGAAAACGCAGCTCCTTCAATATTTTGATTTCATTTCCGCGCCCGTGGCCGATGGTCGTGGTCGCCCATTCGCCGACGCCGTCAATCGTGAGGATCGCCGCCGCGTCAAATGGCGACGGATAAAACGCGCTGGCCGCGTGCGACTGGTGATGCTCGGTGAAAAGAATTTGACAGTCCTGGCGCAAGCCCGGCAGCCCGGCGCGGATGGCTTTCCGCAAATCCAGTTTCTCGCCCAGCCAGTTCGTCATGGCCGTGGGAAAAGTTTTTAATCCGCCGGGCGCAACGGCGAGATACGTTTCCAGCAGGCGCGTGAATTTCAAAACTGGCTTGTCGTAGAACACCACCGTGTCGAGTTGCGGCACATTTAATTTGGCGTGGCGCAGGCAGAACGCCACGGCGTGCGCGGGAAATTCTGAATCGTTTTTTTTGCGGGTGAACCGCTCCTCCTGCGCGGCGGCGGAGATTTTTCCGTCCACCAGCAGCGCGGCGGCGGCGTCATGGTAAAACGCCGAGAGGCCGAGGATGTGGCGCGGCGCAGGCATGGTTCACAGGAACGGATACAGCGCCCACGAGATGCCGGAGCTGGCGGTGAAGACCAGGATCACGCCCAGCAGCAGCAGCAGCACGATGAGCGGGATGAGCCACCATTTTTTTTCCTGGCGGGCGAACTTGAAAAATTCTTTGAGCAATGACCACATGGCTAGTTTCTTCTTTGTAACTTCAACTGGCGTATCTTGGCAAGGCTGTCCTCCGCATTTTTGGAGCCGGGTTCGAGCCGGAGCGTCTCCTCAAACTCGTGCTGCGCCTCGTCCAGCCGCCCGCTTTTGGCGAGCAGCACGCCGAAATTAAAATGCGTCCGCGAGTAATCCGGCTTGAGCCGCGTGGCCGCGCCGAACTCCGTGAGCGCGTCCTTCAACTGCCCGGCGGCGTCCAGTTCGCCGCCGAGTTCGTAATGCGTGTCCCAGTTTTCCGGATTCAACCGGATGGATTCGCGGTAAAATTCCATCGCCTGCACGTGCTGGCCTTGCAGCGCGTGAACCTTGCCGATGCGGAAAACGGTCAGCGCGTCCTGGGGCCGCTGCGCCTGCGCGACGGCGTAGCTTTCCAGCGCCCCGGAAAGTTTATTTTGCGCCGCGAGCGCGTTGCCGAGCTCCACCCACGCCTCGGTCAGGCTCGGACGCAGTTTTACCGCCGCGCGCAACTGCGCCTCGGCCTCGGATTTTTCTCCGCGCTGGCCCAGCAGGCGGCCAAGCTGGAAAAATGGCAGGTAATCTTGCGGCACGATCTCATGCACGCGCCGCCATTCCTCGGCGGCGGCGGGCAAATCGCCGGTGGACTGGAGGAACAGCGCAAAATTTTCGTGCAAATCAAAATCCTCCGGCCCGCGCGCGAGGTGCGCCAGAAAATTTGTTTTCGCGGCCGCGGCGGCGGCATTGTCCATCTGTCCGCGCAGCTGTTTCACGCGCGCCGCCAGTTTTTTCCGCCGCTGCGGATTGTCTGGCTGGCTGCTGAACGGCGGCGCTTCCAGCCGGCCGGCCATGTGTTCCAGCACCAGCGCGCGGTTCCAATCCGAGAGGCCGAGCCGTGCCTCACACTCCGTCTGCGCCAGCCAGCCGCTGTTGCGCGTGATGGCCGGCGGCAGCATTTTTTCAATCTGCTCCGCCCACGCCAGGCCGAGCCGGTGGCTGCCGTTGAAATCAAAATGGACGTGTTCGTAAAAAGTTTCATCGCCGCAGACGCCGGCGGAATTTTGCGCGGCCAAATGTTGCGCCGCGTCAAACAACGTCACGCCTTGGCCGGAAAACTTTTTCCCGGCGGCGCGGATGGCGGTGTTCAGCCGTGAATCGGTGCGGAACGGCAGCGCGTCGTCATCGCAGGCGCGTTGCAGATGCTCGCGCGCGGCGGCGAAATTTGTTTGTGCGAGCAGGCACTGGCCCCAGCGGAATTGCAGTCCGGCGGAATGGGCGTCCGCCTTTCCGGCCTGCGCGTAAAGTTTGGCGGCGGCGGCGAAATCATTCTTCGCCTCCAACTGCCGCGCCTCGTCGCGCCACGCCTCGGCCTGGATTTTGTCAGCGGGCGACCGGTTGCGGTCCGGCAGCGACGCGAACGGCGGACAATCCTGGAGATTCACCGCGACGGTGTTCAGCAAAATTTTTGCGCCTGAACCAACGCCCGCCGCGAGGATGTCATCGAGATTTCCCCCAAAATTGCGATAGACGTTTTCCTTGAGCGGGCTGTCGGGCGCGATCTGGTTGTTCAAAAACATCTGCATCCCGCCCCACGAAGTTGCCGGTGCTTTGCCGTGGCGAAATTTCCGCGCGAGTTCCATGCAAAGCTGGCCGGTGCGCGTCTTTTGAATGGCCGTGACGAGCCGGACGTAGGGCAGCGGCGGCGCCTGCTTGCCAAAAACCGTGGCCGCGCCGAACGGGCCGACCATCTCGTTGTTCCCCATATAGACGATCCAGAAATCGCCTTCGTGCTGCGCGCACTCGCGGGCAATGGGCACGATGACGTGCGAATTGATGGCGGTGAAGGCGGTGTTGACGATCTCAAATTTCGCGGCCGGAAATTTTTCGCGCAACTGCATCTCCATGAACCGCGCCGCGCCAAAAGCGGGTTCGGGATCGCCCATCGCGGCGGACTCGCCGAGGATGAAAACACGGAACGTCCCTGGCGGTTTTTGCGCGCGCAGCCGCAGCACGCCGGGATTGCGCGCCGTTTCTTTTGGAAAAAAACTAAAACTGAAATCGTCGTTCTGGACCAAAAAATCTTCGCCGCCGATTTTGGCCGGCTTGAAAAAATGCGGGTCAAAGCCGCCGCCGTCCAGCCGCAGGCCGGTTTCCAAAACGCCGAGCAAAACCAGCGGCAGAACGAGCGCGGCGAGGCGGAAAAGCCGCCGCCGCCGCCGCGAAATAGTTTGCGGACGTGACGCCGACGGGGTTTTATTTTTTTTGCCGCGCGGGTTCAACGCGGGAAGTTAAGCCGTTTCAGAATTCGTTTGCAACCCTCGCGCGGGGTTTGGCGCGGTGCGAATCACCGCATCTTTGTGCGGAAGCTGCCAGGCGGGATGTCTGCTATCATCAAATGTGTCTGTGAAAACAATCCCCGCGCTGGCCGCCCTTTTACTGCTGCTTGCGGCCCGCGCGTGGTCGCAAGCTTCGCCGAACAGTTTCTGGCAGGCGCAGAGCATCTACCAGATTTTCACCGACCGTTTTTGTGACGGCGACCCGGCGAACAACAACGCCTCCGGTTCCTACAATGCCAGCAGCGGCACCGGCGTTCATGGCGGTGATTTCCGGGGCATCGAACAGAAGCTGGATTACATCAAGGCGCTGGGCGCGACGGCCATCTGGATTTCGCCCGTCGTCAAAAACGGCTTCGGCGATTATCACGGCTACTCGGGCCGCGATTTCTATTCGGTGGATCCGCACTGGGGCACATTGTCCAATCTGCAGGCGATGGTGAATGCCGCGCACGCAAAAGGCTTGCTCGTCATTCAGGACGTGGTGGTGAATCACGGCAGCACGCTGAACAACATCAATGGCAACACCGCGTTCAACCTCAATGGCTACACATTGTCCTACGCCAATGCCTCCCGGCAATACGCCGCGCCGTTCAACACGAACGCCGCGAATCCCTCGCTCACCAACCTCTTCCACAACTTCGGCGCGATCCAGGACTACAACAACACCATGCAGGCCGAACTCGGCGAGTTGAGCGGCCTCGACGACTTCCGCACCGAGGCCACTTACATCCGCACGAACATGGCCGCCGTCTATAATTTCTGGATCACCAACGCAGGCTTCGACGGCTTCCGCGTGGACACCGTGAAGCATTGCGAGATGAGTTTCTGGCAGGACTGGTGCCCGCGCATCCACACTGCGGCGGCGGCAGCCGGCAAGACGAATTTTTTCATGTTCGGCGAAGTGTTCGACGGCTCGGATGCGAAGTGCGGCAGCTATTCCGGCACCAACGGCGGCGGCGCGTTCAAGCTGGATTCGCTGCTCGACTACCCGCTGTTCTTCGCCGCGCAAAATTGTTTCGAGTGGGGCGGCAACACCAAACAGATCGAGGACCACTACAACAATCTCGCCGCCAACTACGACCCGGACACCACCAGCCAGCTCGTGACGTTCCTCGACAACCATGACACCACGCGCTTCCTCAATTCCGCGAACGCCAACGGCGACACCAACCGCCTTGCCGTCGCGCTGGAATTTCTGCTCACGTCGCGCGGAATCCCCTGTGTGTATCAAGGCACCGAGCAGGCCTTCAACGGCGGCGCAGACCCGAACAACCGCGAGGACATGTTCGCCGGCCAGTTCAAAGACGCCGGCCAGGCGGGCCTCGACAGCTTCAACATGACGCATCCGCTCTTTCAGCTCATCGCCCGGCTGAACAATTTCCGCCGGCTCTATCCCGCGCTCTCGCTCGGCGCGCACGTCAATCAATGGAACAATCCGGCCGGCCCCGGCCTGTTCGCCTACGCGCGCCGCCTCGGCACGCAGGAAGTGTTCGTCGTGTTCAACACCGCGACCAATGTGCAAACCCTCGCCTCCCGCAGCACGACCTACGCCCCCGGCACCGCGCTCGTGAATTTGCTCAACCCGGACGAAGTCATTTCCGTCCTCGCCGGTTCGCTGACGCCGCAAATTTCCGTGCCGACCATGACGGCAAAAATTTTCCTCGCGCAATCGCAGGTGCTCCCGCTCGACCCGGTGGTGACGGCCAGCTACCCGCCGCACGGCGTCACCAACATCCCGACGTGGTCGCCGGTGGTTTTGCAGTTCAGCCAGCCGATGGACACGAACCGCGTGCAGGCGGCCTTCGGCATCAGCCCCGCCGTGGGCGGCGCGTTCACCTGGTCGGCGGCGAACGACACGCTGACCTTCACGCCCGGCGGCGCGGGGTTGCCCGGCTTGTCGAACATCGTCGTGCGCGTGACCAATTCCGCGTCCGCCGGCGGCTCCGGCAACGCGCTCTTCGCGACGTATGAATTGAAGTTCAAGACCGCCACGTTCAGCGTCAACGACACGAACCGGCCCGTGCTCGCGCTGATCACGCCCACGAACGGCGCGGTCATTGCCGGCGGCTTCACCATTTCCGGCACGGCCACGGACAATCTCGCCGTTGTGAAAGTGGAACTGCAACTGGACGGCGGCGCGTGGCAGACTGCCGCCGGCACCAATTCCTGGAGCGTGAGCTGGAACAGCTCCAATTTTCTCAACGGCCCGCATCTGCTTTCCGTGCGGGCGACGGACACGGTCGGAAATCTTTCGGCAACGAACACGGCCGGCGTGACATTTTTCAACGTGCCGGGAAATTATTTGCAGCGCATCAGCGGCGGCGGCCCCACGACCGTCACCAACTGCGACGGCGGTCTTTGGCTCAAGGACACCGCCTACACGTTCGGCGGCTTCGGTTATTCCGGCGGCGCGACCGGCTACGTCGCCAGCACCATCAGCGGCATCTGCACCAATGCGCAGCCATTGTATCGCCGCGAACATTTCAGCACCGCCAGCGGCGGGTTTTTTTATGAGTTCGACTGCCCCGCTGGGATTTATGAAACCACCTTGCTCGAAGCCGAAACTTACTGGACCGCCGTCGGTCAGCGGGTTTTCAACGTGTTCATCCAAGGCCGGCAGGTGCGGACGAACTTGGACCTCTTCGCTGCGGCGGGCGGGCAAAACCTGCCGCTGACCCTGGTGTTCACGAACACGGTGACGAATTCCCAGCTGCAAATCCTCTTCACACCCGTCACCGACAACGCCCGCGTCTCCGGCGTGCAAGTCCGCAAGCTCGCCGACGTGTCCAGCGACCCCGACGGCATTCCCGACTGGTGGCGGCTCGCGTATTTCGGTCACGCGACCGGGTCGGCCGCCGACAATTCGCGGGGCGCGGATGACGCCGATGGCGATGGCGTTTCCAATCTCACCGAATTTCTCCACGGCACGAATCCGCTTAATGCCGGTTCCGTGCCGGACGCCCCGGTTTTTCTCATCACCACAATTTCCGTGGCGGGAGGCCTGGTCCAGTTGGGCTGCGCTTCCACGACGAACTGGACCTTCCAGCTTCAGCGGCGGGATACGCTGGGGGCGGATTCAAGCTGGACCAACCTGGCCGCCGCCGTGTCCGGCACCGGCGCCATGCTGGCGTTTTCGGACGGCGGCGCGGCGACCAACGCCACGCGGTTCTATCGGATTCAAGTGCGTTGAAGCTGGCTGGATCCGGCTCAACTGCGCAGGTATTTCACCACCGCCTCGGTGCGCGAGTGGACGTGCAGTTTTTCATAGACCGTCCGCACATAGCTGCGCACGGTGTCAATGCTGATGCCCATGCGGTCGGCGATCTCCTTGTAGGCATAGCCGTTGGCAAGATGATCCAGAAATTTCTGTTCCGCCGGCGTGAGCCTGGCGAGCGTGGCCGACTCCGCAGCGGGCCTGGAAAAAAACTGCACCACGCGCCGGGCGAGCTGCGGGGTCATGGGCGAACCGCCGGCAAACACGTCGCGGATGGCCTCCAGCAAACGGGCCGACGCGGTGCGCTTGAGCAGGTAGCCGCTCGCCCCCGCGCGCAGCGAGTTGAAGAGCGAGTCGCTGTCTTCATAAACGGTGAGCATCAGAAACTGCACGGTCGGATGCGCGCCCTTGAGCTGGCGCACGCACTCGTAGCCTTTCATGCCGGGCAGGTTGATGTCCATCAGCACCACGTCGGGCATGAGCTTCGGGATTTC